>NZ_JBQJIM010000030.1:0-113708 GCF_052078295.1 Crossiella sp. CA198 | reverse complement strand
ATCTCCAAACACCGCGCGAAAGGCGACATCGACCGCACCAACCATCGAGCAGAGATCACCGTGATCGTGCTGACAGCAGCAGGCTTGACAACAGACCCCAAACCCTAACTACGCGGCATTGGGGCTAACCGTTCGGTCGGGACGGTCGAGTCAGCCCGCGTTCTCCTGCCGACCGTTCGGTTGAGACGTCAAGCTGGCCCCGCCGGGCGGGCCAGCCGTCCGGTCGGGCGCCATTTCAACCCACATCTCCCTACCTACCGTTCGGTCGGCGCGCCGAACCAGCGGCTGAGCGCGGCCCGCAGCCCACTCTCCCCGGCGCCCGCCCAGCACACGTGCCCATCCGGCCGGACCAGCACCGCACCCCGCTGCTCAACGGCCTTCACCTCCACCTGATCCACCCGATCCGCCCAGCCCTCAACCGTGGCCGGGCTGCCTTCGTCAAACCGCAGCAACAGCCCACGACCCGCATGGCTCAGCGCCGCAACCCGGTCCGCCCCACCAGCGGCCACCAGATCCAGATCCGGCATCCGTCGACCAACCAGCTCGTCCTCGACGCCGCCCAGGTCGTAGCGGATGTCCAGCCCCGAGACCATGCCGGACAGGTGCCGGTTGACCTCGGGCAGGCGCAACAGGCCGGTCATCAGCTCGCGCAGCGCGGCCACGTCCGCGGCGCCGCCCGGGTTGAGCAGCACGCCCTGGGCCCGCGTATTGGCCAACACGCCAGCCGCGACCGGGTGGCGTTCGGACTGGTAGGTGTCCAGCAGCCCCGCCGGCGCCCGGCCGGTCAGCTGGGCGGCGAGTTTCCAGCCCAGGTTCATCGCGTCCTGCACCCCCAGGTTGACGCCCTGGCCGCCGACGGGGAGGTGGATGTGGGCGGCGTCCCCGGCGAAGAAGACCCGGCCGGTGCGGTAGTCCGTCAGTTGGCGGGAGGCGTCGGAGAAGCGGGAAGCGGCGCGGATCTCGGTCAGGTCGATTTCCGGGCCGTACACCGCGTGCAGTGCGGCCCGGGTCTCCGCCTCGGTGACCGGCTGGTCCCTGGGCGGGTTCGGTTCGGTGAGGCTGCCGAAGATGAACCGGTAGACGCCCTCGCCCAGCGGATGCAGCACGGTCCAGTACCCGTTGGCACCTCGGACCATTTCACTGAAATGCCGACCGCCCTCGGACGTCCCTACCGGACGGTCGGTAAGGACGATGTCGGCGACCACCGAGCGGACCGTGGCCGCTTGGCCGGGGAAGGCCATGCCGAGGTGTTTGCGCACCGTGCTGTGCGCGCCGTCGCAGGCCACCAGGTAGTCCGCGTGCAGGGTGTCCCCGGCGGCGGTGTCCACCTGGACGCCGTGCTCGGTCTGGCTGACCGCGACCACCTCCGTGCCGCGGCGTACCTCGCCACCGCCCGCGATCACCCGCTGTTCCAGGAACTGCTCCAGCCGTCCCTGGGAGACCGGCACCGGTGCGGGGTAGCGGGTCTGCCACGGCGTGCAGTCCAGGGGCACCGGCAGTGCGGCGAAGTGGCCGCCGATCAACCCGGTCAGCGGCACCCCGTCTACCAGCGGCGCGAGCAGTCCGCGCAGGTCCAGCACCTCGGCGGTGCGTGGCTGGAGGCTGCCTGCCCTGGACTGGGGGTTCGGCTCGGTCAGCCGCTCCAGCACCAGTGTGGACACCCCGGCCAGCACCAGTTCGTGCGCCAGCATCAGACCGGTCGGGCCGGCGCCCACGACGATCACCTGAGTCCGCATGACACTCCCTTCAAAAGGTCCACTCGGTATCAAGGTATACCAGGTGTACTTATGCCCTGGGTGCACGAGTTGGCTAGGATGTGCCGATGGGCGAACCAGCAGGGCTGCGCGAGCGCAAGAAGCAGCGGACCCGTGAGGCCATCGCGGAGGCGGCCATCGCGCTGTTCCTGGACCGCGGCTTCGACCAGGTCTCCGTGGCCGAGGTGGCCGCGGCGGCCGAGGTCTCCAAACGCACCCTGTTCAAGTACTTCCCGAGCAAGGAAGACCTGGTCGTACAGCGTTTCGCCGACCACCAGGACGAGTCGGCGCGGTACGTGCGGGCCCGGGTGGCGGGGGAGTCGCCGCTGGCCGCGCTGGAGCGGGGCTGGCTGGACGCGCTGCGCCGCCAGGACCCGAACACCGGGCTGTGCGACCTGCCCGAGGTGGTCCGGTTCTACCGGCTGATCACCGGCACCGAGAGCCTGACCGCACGGTTGCGCCGCTACATCGAGGACGCCCGGGCGCTGCTGGCCGACGCGCTGGTGGCGGCCGGGTACCCGCCCCGGCGGGCACGACTGGTCGCGGCGCAGGCCGGGGCCCTGGAGACGTTGCTGATGCAGGAGAACGCGATCCAGATCGCGGCTGGCCGGTCGGCTGCGGAGGTGTATCCGGAGGCGGTGGCGGCGCTCACCGAGGCGTTCAAGTTGCTGCGGGACGGGGCTGAGCCGACCAAGTAGTCGGTTCTGAGTGCTGGCGGGCGCCGAGGTTGCGTGCCTGGCCGCCACTGTTAGCGCGGTCACTCTCCGTGGTGCTCCAGGTGAACGGAACCGGTGCCCCGGGTGCACCAGAGGGCGTTCCGGCTTGCCCGTTGATTTCCGGCCTTGTGTCCTTGTGCTCGTGGCAAGCCCATTCGCCGAGTGAAAGAGGTCGGTGCCATGTCAGCACCCACGTCCGAAATCAATGTCGTTCTCGAGAACATGACCAACGCGGTCACCCGCCTGGATCAGGCGAACTCGAACGTGCACAAACTGCTCGAACCGGTGCACACCGGGGTCAACTCCCTGCGTGGTCAATGGACCGGTGACGCCTCCACCACCTACATCGCCGCGATGCAGAAGTTCGACGATGAGGTGGACGTCATTCTCAAGTCGCTGCTGGACCTGGCGCACGCGGTGGACACCGCCGCCGTCGAATACGCGCGGGCACACAACCTGTCCACCGATGAGGCCGAGCAGGCGAATCGCGCGCTCAGCGACAACCTCGCCTCCATCGAACTGCCCGGATTCTGAGTCAGCGCGCCCGAGAAATCAGGAAGGAAACACCATGTCCGGATACGGAGTCACCCCGGCCAACCTCCAGCAGCTGGTCGACATCGCCAAAGAGGCCGCCAACAACGTGACCAGGGAACTGCACACCCTGGAAGCCGACCTGCAGGCCACCCTCAAGACCTGGACCGGCCACGCCCAGGCGCAGTACGACATCCAGCAGAAGAAGTGGAACACCGCGGCCCGGGCCATGCCCACGACGCTGGACGTGGCCAGCGACGCCGCGCAGCGCATTCACGACGTCTACGTGAAGACCGAGCAGTCCAACGTCAACGCGCTAGGCGGCTGACCTGCTGTTTCATCCGTCGCAGCGGCTGTCTACGACTTGTTGATGAGCTGTTGACAGGCACCCGGTTTCCTGGTGTCACGGCGCCAGCGGGAAGCGCCGACGAGGGAGAAGGGCGCCACCGATGAGCGTGGTCACGGTCAGCAGGACGGATGAGATCAGGACAGGGCAGCACCCCGGGTCGGACCGGATCGCGGTGGCCGTGCACGCGGCCGACCGGCGACTGGCCGACCAGCTCGAACCAGCGCTCGCGCTGCCGCGCGAACTGCGTCTTCTCGCTGCTGGTGAGAGCGCTCTCGCGGATGTGCTGCTGGTCTTCAGTGAAATGGTCACCGACAGCCTGGTCGACGAACTGACCGCGATGTCGGCGGCCGCGCGGCGCCCCGGCCAGTGCATCGTGCTGGTCGCGGGCCCGCTGCGGGAACGCCACCTGGCGCAGCTCTTCGGCGCCGGGGTGGTCAGCATCCTGCCGTACCGGGATGTCACCGCGCACCAGGTCATCCGGACCGTGATCGCCAGCCACAGCGGTCAGGCGGTCCTGCCGGCCAGCCTGACCCGCTGGCTGGTCGAGGAGACCCGGTTCATGCGCACCAACCTGCTGGCCACCCAGGGGCTGGCGGCGGGCGGACTGACCGTCCGCGAGGTCGAGGTGATCCGGCTGATCGCCCAGGGCGAGGAAACCGCCGGGATCGCCAGCAGCCTCAGCTATTCGGAACGAACCATCAAAAAAATCGTCAAGGACCTCATGTCCCGCCTGGAACTGCGCAACCGGGCGCATGCCGTCTCGTATGCGCTGCGCGTGGGCGCGATCTGAGGTTCCGCGCAATCCGGAAAGGAACTCGTCGCCATGCCGGGTATCCCAGCAGCCTCCACTCCGCCGCCGCCAGGTGCGGACGGCCATCCGCCGCTGTTCGACCTCGGTCCGAAAGGCCCACCGGTTCCCGGGGACACCGGAAACGGGGGCGGGCCGCAGATCAAGGTGAGCCCGGACGCGTTGCGGAAGTTCGCGGAGAACATCGAGCAGCTGATCCCGCTCATCGATGTCTCGGTGGCTCAGCTCAACGGCGTGAACGTCCGGGCCGGGTCTTTTCCGAACGCGGTGAACCTGGCCAACAGCGTGAACGCGCCGGGCCGCCTCACCGACACCCTGACCCAGGTGTTCACCACCGGCAAGAAAACCATCACCGACACCGCGGCGGCGATGCGCAAGATCGCGGCCGATTACGACAAGGCCGAGGACCTGAACACCATCACGGTCAGTGATTACGGCCGGTATGTGGCCGGTGCGATGGGTGATGTCAACACCCTGATCGGCATCGGCGATGCCAGCAACCCAGCCGCCAAGGGCGGCGGGTCTACCGACTAGTTGGTCGGGGCCGCTGCGAGGCGGCCCCTTCACTCCGGCAGCGGCGAGGAACGGGCAGCGAAGATGACTCAGCCAAACAACAACGCCACCCCCGGCGTCGTGCACGACACCGGCGGCACCTTCGGTGACCCCTCCACCGCCGGTCAGCACGACGACAACTTCGCCGGCTGGGGCTGGAAGGAGATCGAGGCTTCCATCGTCGGCGGCAGCGAGGTCAGCGCCGCCGACGGTGCCAGCCGGTCCAAGGGCATCGCCGACCCGGAGTCCTTCTTCTACGCCGCCAACGCCTTCTACGGCGCGCAGAAGCGCCTGGAGGTCATCGCCAAGAGCATCCAGGAGCAGGCCGACGCGGTCGCGGGCAAGGACGGCCCGTGGCAGGGCGACGCGGCCAAGAAGTTCAGCATCCTGATGTTCACCCTGGCGCAGACCTTCCAGTCCAGGGCCGACCAGCTCTCCGGCAGCGGGAGCAGCGGCTACAACGTGCCGGTCCAGCTCTACAACGACGGCAAGTACCTGGACTGGGCGCAGGGCGCGATCCGCTACATCGACAGCTGGTACGCCGAACTGGCCAAGAAACTGGGCGCGCCGATCGGCACCGGCGGGCTGGTCTACATCAGCACCAAGCCGGAGCTGGTGACCGCGATGACCGAGCAGATGCGCCAGGTCGCGCAGACCCTCAACGGCATCTACAAGCTGCCGATCGCCCAGGTGACCAAGCCGGACACCTCGCTGATCAACCAGAACACCCCGCCCGGACTCGGCAACGTCCCGCCGCCCACCGGTGGTGGCTCCGGCGGTGGCGGTGGTGGCAACGGAGACGGCGGCACCGGCAACAACATCCACATCCCGCCGCCGCCCGGCGGAGGCGGTGGCAGTGGTGGCGCCGGGGGTGGCGGCACTGGCGGCGGTGGCAACGGCGGCCTGAACATCCCGCCGCCGAACATCCCCCCGCCGCCCGGCACCGGCGGCTCCGGCTCGGGTGGTTCCGGCGGTGGCAGCGGCTCCGGCGGCGGTGGCGGCCTGGGCAACACGAACTTGCAGATCCCGCCGCCCAACATCCCCCCGCCCCCCGGTTCGACCGGCGGTGGCAGTGGCGGTGGCGGCGGTCTGGGCAACATCCCGAACCTGCAGATCCCGCCGCCCCCCGGCTCGGGCGGGAACGGTGGTGGCAGCGGCATCGGCGGTCTGGGCAACCAGAACATCAACGTGCCCCCGCCTCCCGGCTCGACCGGTGGTGGCAGTGGCGGCAACGGTCCCGGAAAGCCCGGCACCAGTGGGAACAACGGTCTGGGCAACCTGCCCAAGCCGCAGATCCCGCCGCCGCCCGGAACCGAAGGCGGCCTCGGCAACAACGGCACCCACGGTGGCGGCACCGGCAACCCGAACATCAACGTGCCCCCGCCGCCCAGCACCAGCGATCTGCTCGGTGGCAACCACGGCGGCACCGGCAACGGCTCCGGCGGCAACAACGGCTTGGGCAACAACCACCTGCAGATCCCGCCGCCCCCAGGGGCGAGCGACCTGCTCGGCGGTAACCACGGCGGCGGCGCGCACGGTGGCGCCGGTGGCGGCGGTCTTGGCGACACCCGCGGTGGCGGCGGTGGCCTGGGCGGCGGCGCGCACGGCCCGGCGATCGGCGGCCTCGGCGGTGGCGCCGGCGGTTCCGGCGGCGGTGGCCTTGGTGGCGGCCTCGGCGGTCTGACCGGCGGCGGTGGCGGAGCGGGCGGTGGCACCGGTGGTGGCACTGGCGGCGGAGCCAACGGATCCACTGGCGGCAACGGCAACCAGGGCGGCGCACCGGTCATGCCCCCGCCCGCCGGTGGCGGCGGTGGTGGCCAGGCCAACCCTGGCGAGCGCCCGGACGCGGCCGGTCTGCTGGAAGGCGAGCAGAACGCGCACCTGTGGGAGGGCGAGGAACTGCCCGCCGGCTTCGGCGATCCCGGTATCACCGGCGAGACCCTGGCCGACAAGCCGAGGGACTGGGCGGCCGAAGAGTCCACTGTGGACGAATCCGTGGCAGCCCCGAGCACGCCGGTCGTGCTCGGCCCGGTACTGCCACCGGTGACGGCGGAGTCCAAGCCGGAACGCCCCGAGTCAGCCAACCTGCTCGCCCAGGCCGGCGAGCAGTGGGGCCCCGGCCCGGCCGAACCCGCCGAGCAGATCCCGGTCCCGACCGCGCAACCCGCGGAAACCCCGGTCCTGCACTTCCCGGTAGCCACCCCGGCCGCCATCCCGGTGGTCGCCCCCGCACCCGACATCCCCCGGGTCGCCGTGGTGCGACCGGTCACCGACCGCGAGGACGTCAACGCCTGGAACACCGGCGTCGCCGCCCTGCTCCCCGCCTTCCTGCCCGCCCTCGTCGAGCCGGAAACCGAACCGGAAACCGAACTCCAGTACGTCCTCGACGAGAACGCCGACGGCGAGGTTGAACTAGCCGCCTACCAGCGCCGCCGCGACGGCGACCTGGTGGACGAGAAACCACTGCTGTGCAGCAGCGACCTCCCCGAGCCGGAGCCCGAACCCGAGCCCGAACCGGAAGAGGACGAAGACGAGCCGGAGCGGACCGCCGCCGACCTGCTCAACCTGGACGAATCCGCCTGGGGCGGCCGCCACGACCACGGGAACGGGGTGCTGGGATGAGCACGGTCACCGCGAAGCGCGGGCCGCGCCAGGCCGGACCGGCGCAACCCGCCGGGCAGATCGAACTCCAGGAACCGCCGGTGCTCGGCGAGCCCGCGAGCCGGGACTTCACCTCGGCGGTGAGCATGCTGCCGATGGGCATCGGCTCGATCATCATGGTGCTCAGCTTCTCCGGCATCGGCGGCACCTCGCCGATGACCTACCTCATCGGCGGCGGCATGGGCGTGTCGATGATGGCGATGAGCCTGGCCCAGCTGGGCCGTCCCGGCGCGGACCGCAAGCGCAAGATGCGCGGCGAGCGGCGGGACTACCTGCGCTACAT
Source organism: Crossiella sp. CA198 (assembly GCF_052078295.1). Taxonomy (NCBI): domain Bacteria; kingdom Bacillati; phylum Actinomycetota; class Actinomycetes; order Pseudonocardiales; family Pseudonocardiaceae; genus Crossiella; species Crossiella sp. CA198. The sequence continues at coordinate 106,054 of NZ_JBQJIM010000030.1, read as the reverse complement.
CGCCCAGCTGCGCGCCAAAGCCCGTGCCACCGCGGAAGAACAGCGTCGCGCGGTGTTGTGGGACAACCCGGCGCCCGGCGCGCTGTGGTCGGTGGCCGTGGGCAACCGGGTGTGGGAACGCCGGGCCAGTCACGAGGACTTCGGCCGGGTGCGGGTCGGCCTCGGCGCCCAGCGGGCCGCGCTGGAACTGGTGCCGCCCACCACCAAACCGATCGAGGACCTGGAGCCGCTGACCGCGGTGTCCTTGCGGCGCTTCAGCGAGGCCTACCGCACCGTCACCGGCATCCCGATCGCGGTCGGCCTGCGCAGCTTCACCAGCGTGGAGTTCGACGGCGACCGCACCGCGGCCACCGGCCTGGTCCGCGCCATGCTGGCCCAGCTGGCCACCTTCCACTCCCCGGACGAACTGCGTATCGCGGTGCTCACCACCGAGGAGCAGCGACCGGCCTGGGACTGGGCGAAGTGGTTGCCGCACAACGCACATCCCACCGTGCGCACCGCGGCCGGCCCGGCCCGGCTGGTGGCCACCGAGCACAACGAGCTGTTCGACCTGCTCGGTCCGGAGGTCAACGACCGGGGCGATCACGACAAGTCCGTGCCGCCCAGTGCCACCGAACCCCTGGTGGTCATCGTGGCGCACCTGGTGAAACTGCCCGACTCCTCCCGGCTGCTCGGCGCGGGCCTGCGCAACGTGGTGCTGCTGGATGTCACCGGCATGCTGCCCGGCGGCCCGCAGGTGCTGCGACTGACCGTCGCCGACGGCAAGATCAGCTATCCGGCGGGCGCGGGCGGCGACGCCGAGGCCGCACCCGACTCGCTCAGCATCGAACAGGCCGAGACCCTGGCCCGGTTGCTGGCGCCCAAACGCACCTCCGGCACGGTCGACCTGGTCGAGCAGCCCCTGGACTCCGACTTCGGGCTCACCACGCTGCTCAACATCCGCGATGTGCACACCTTCGACGTGGCCGCGCAGTGGCGGCCCCGGCTGCCGCAGCGCGCCCGGCTGTCCGTGCCGATCGGCGTCACCGAGGACGGCGAGGTGGTCGAACTCGACCTCAAGGAATCCGCCCAGGGCGGCATGGGCCCGCACGGAATGCTCATCGGCGCAACGGGTTCCGGCAAGAGCGAACTGCTGCGCACCCTGGTGCTCGGCCTGGCCGCCACGCACTCCTCGGAGATCCTCAACTTCGTCCTGGTCGACTTCAAGGGCGGCGCGACCTTCCTCGGCATGGAACACCTGCCGCACACCTCCGCGGTGATCACCAACCTGGCCGACGAACTGCCCCTGGTGGACCGCATGCAGGACTCGCTCAACGGCGAGCTGACCCGGAGGCAGGAACAGTTGCGGGAAAACGGTTATCCGTCGCTGTTCGAGTACGAGAAGGCCCGCGCGGCAGGCGCCCAGCTGGCCCCGATGCCCACGCTGTTCTTGGTGGTCGACGAGTTCTCCGAACTCCTGGCCAGCAAGCCGGAGTTCATGGATCTGTTCGTCTCCGTCGGTCGCCTCGGCCGCAGCCTCGGTGTGCACCTTCTGCTTGCCTCGCAACGACTGGACGAGGGCCGGATCAACCGGGTCGAGGGTCACCTGTCCTACCGGATCGCGCTGCGCACCTTCTCCTCCATGGAATCCCGCAGCGTGATCGGCGCGGCCAGCGCCTACGAACTGCCCGCCGACCCCGGCAACGGTTACCTCAAGATCGACACGACCAACCTGGTGCGGTTCAAGGCAGCCTACGTCTCCGGCCCGGTCCCCGCCGCCGCCAACGGCGCGGCCACCGAGGCGGTGCTGAGCCAGGAAGTGGTGCCCTTCAACACTTTCGCGCTGCCCGCCGCCGAGACCGCGGTCACCGAGAACGAACCCGAGCGGGTGCTCGGCGCGGCCGCCGGTGAGCAGACCCTGGCCGAGGCGTTCCTGAACCGGTTGCACGGCGCGGGTCCCGCGGCCCGCCAGGTCTGGCTGCCGCCGCTGAGTGCCTCGCCCAGCCTGGACTCGCTGCTGCCCGGCGTGCTGCCGGACCCGGTGCGCGGCATGACCGTGGCCGACCCGGCCGAACGCGGCCGCCTGCGGGTGCCCGTCGGCATGGTCGACCGGCCCTACGAGCAGGTGCGCGAACTGCTCTTCGCCGACCTGTCCGCGGCCAACGGGCACGTCGCGGTGGTCGGCGCCCCGCAGTCGGGCAAGTCCACCCTGCTGCGCACCCTGGTGCTGGCCCTCTCCCTCACCCACACCCCCGAGGAAATCCAGTTCTACGGACTGGATTTCGGCGGCGGCGGCATCATGTCGATCAGTGGCCTGCCGCACGTCGGCTCGGTGGCCACCCGTCTGGAACGCGACCGGGTGGTGCGCACCGTGGCCGAACTGCTGCACGTGATGGAGCGCCGCGAGGCGATCTTCACCGAACGCGGCATCGAATCCATGGCCGCCTACCGGCAACTGCGTGCCCTCGGCGAGATCGACGACCTCTACGGCGACGTCTTCCTGCTCGTCGATGGCTGGTACAGCGTGCGCCAGGACTACCCGGACCTGGAAGACCGGATCAGCGAACTCGCCGCCCGCGGCCTGACCTTCGGCGTGCACCTGATCGTGGCCGCCACCCGCTGGTCGGAGATCCGGCCCCGGCAGCGCGACCTGATCGGCACCCGCTTCGAGCTGCGGCTGGGCGATGCGATGGAGTCCGAACTGGGTTCCCGCAAGGCAGCCACCGTGCCCGAACAGCCCGGTCGCGGCCTGACCACCGACGGCTTCCACTTCCTGGCCGGCCTGCCGCGGATGGACGGCGGCGCCGGCACCGAGGACCTCACCGACGCCACCCGCACCCTCGCCGAGGAGGTGCAGACCTTCTGGCCGGGCCAGCGGGCCCCCGAGGTCCGGCTGCTGCCGCACCTGCTGCCCGCCGAGGCGCTGAATGCCCCCGATGGCGATGTGCGCGTTGACCTCGGGCTGGACGAGCAGCGGCTTTCCCCGGTGTGGCACGACTTCGGCGCCACCCCGCACCTGCTGGTGTTCGGGGACAACGAAACCGGCAAGAGCAACGCGCTGCGCCTGGTGGTCCAGTCGGTACTGCGGCGGTACGGGCCAGCCGAGGCCAAGTTCGTGCTCGCCGACCCCAGCCGCGGCTTCGACGACCTGGTGCCCGAGGAATACCGGGCCGGGCACGCCATCACCGGCGACGCCGTGCACGAACTCGCCCAGCGGGCCGCGGCCTAGGTGACCAAACGGCTGCCCGGCACCGAGATCACCGGCGAACGACTGCGCCGCCGGGACTGGTGGGAGGGCCCGCGACTGTTCTTCATCGTCGACGACTACGACCTGCTGACCGCGGGTGGCCGACCCGGCGGGCCGCTGGAACCGTTGCTGCCACTGCTCGCCCAGAGTGTCCACATCGGACTGCACCTGGTCATCGCACGCAGCACCTCCGGCGCGATGCGGGCCATGATGGACTCCGCCGTGCGCCGCCTCTGGGAACTGGGCACCCCCGCCCTGCTGTTCTCCTATCCCAAGGAGGAGGGCAAGTTCCTCGGCGAGGCCCGCCCGCGCACCCTGCCGCCCGGCCGCGCCCAGCTGGTCACCCGCCGCGGCGTCCGCCTGGTGCAGACCGGATTCGCCAGCAACACCGCAGACCTGGTGGGCGCCAGCGCCGCCCGCACCGCCACTTCGTTCGGGGAGAACTCATGAGCGCGCCCACGGCCCAGCTCTGCCACATCACCGTGTACGGCCCCGGTGGGCGCGCCGATCTGGCGGTGCCCTCGGCCACCTCGGTGTCCAGCCTGCTGCCGGTGCTGCTCAAGCACACCTCCGGCCCCGGCGGCCCGGGTGCGGGCGAGGGCGCCTGGACCCTGCAGCGACTCGGTGAGCCGCCACTGGACCCCGACGGCACCCCGGAGACCCTGGACTGGCTCGACGGCGAGATCTTCCACCTGCGCCGAACCGCGGAAGCCTTGCCGGAACTGGACTTCGACGACGTGGCCGACGGCATGGCCACCGTGGTCAACCGCCGCGCCGATCGCTGGCAGCCGGAGTTCAACCGCTGGCTGTTCGCCGGACTGTCCGGGATTTCCTTGCTGCTGCTCGCGATCGTGGTGCTGCAACCGGTGACCTGGCTGGTGAGCGTGCTCTTCAGCAGTGTGCTGGCCGGGCTGCTGATCGGCGGTGCGCTGGTCGCCGGATACCGCACCGACAACACCCCGCTGATCCTGCTCACCGGCCTCGGCGGCTGCGGGTTCGCCGCCCTGGCCGGGGCGATCGGCGTCGGCGGCGGGCAGGAAACCCTTGCCCTGCAAGCGATCCCGGTTCTCTTCGGCGGCCTGGCCCTGGTGCTGGCCGCGGGCATCCTCGGCCTCGGGCACGCGTTGTTCGCCCGCGCCATCCCGGTCTGGCCGGTCACCGCACTCGGCCTGGCCGGCGCGATCGCGGTGGGCAGCATGAGTGCCTACCTGTTCCTGGCCTGGACACCGGCGAAGGTGGCCGCGGTGCTGTGCGCGATCCTGTTGCTCAGCCTGGTCTTCGCCCCGCACGTGGCCATCCGCAGCGCGCATATCCGCGGCCCGCGACTCCCGCGCACCGCCGCCGAACTACCCCGCGAGATCGACCCCGCGCCCGCCGCGGAACTGGCCCGCCGCACCGGTTACGCCGACGACTTCCTCACCTCGATCGCAGTGGCCGCCGCGCTGTCCTACGCCGCCGCGGTGCCGGTGCTGGCCACCGCGGGCGACGGGTTCTCCTTCGCGCTGGCCGCCCTGTTCGCGGTGATCGCGCTGATCCGCGGGGCCCGGCTCACCGGAGTCTGGCAGCGGATCCCGTTGCTGCTGGCCGGTTTCTACGGCTCCGCGCTGGTGGCCACCAGCATGGTCGGCGGCTACGGCCCGCTCGGCCGCACGCTGACCCTGCTCGGTCTGGCCGGGGTGTTCCTGGCCCTGCTGCTGGCCATGCTGCGCCCGGTGCACCAGCGGCTGCTGCCGATCTGGGGCCACCTGGCCAACTGGGCCGAGATCCTCACCGCGGTCGCGGTGCTGCCGGTGCTGGTCGAGCTGTTCGGGTTCTACGCCTGGGCCGCCTCGCTGATGGGGAGCTGAACCATGCAGACGCAGAAGGACCACGTCGAGGCCTACCAGTTCATGATGGGCCGGATGAGCGCCTCCCTGGTGCTCGGCGACCCCAGCCTCCTAGAGGTGCCCGCCCGCCGCGCCTGGACCGGATTCCTGGCAGGCATCGGGATCACCTTCCTGATCGGGCTCGGGTTCTTCCTCTACGGGCTGATCGTGCACCTCACCGCACCCAAGCCCGCCACCAAGCCACAGGCCGCGGAGTACTCGCTCCAGGTCGAGCAGCACACATCCGAAAGGGGCCAGTCATGGCTGTCCTGACCTCCCGAGGACCGGCCGGTGATCACGGACTGGCCAGGCACACCATCGGCAACGCCACCATCGTCTGCCAGCCCGGCAAACTCAGCGACGAGGCCCGCGCGCTCGCGCTGACCGTGGCCGCCGACCGGGAGAACCTGCTCGTGGTGGTGGACCTGCCCGAGGACTCGCCGATCGGCCTGTGGGACCAGGTCGCGAAGGTGCTGCCGCGCCGCCGCGGCATCCGCCTGGTCATCGGCGGCCGCAACCGGGAAACCGCCGCCCTGGCCGGACAGTGGCTCTCGGAACGACTGGGGCGCAGCGTGCTCGCCCCCGACGGCGTGCTCACCCGCGGCGCAGGCGGCAACCTGTTCGTCCACAGTGGACCCGGCACCGGCTGGGTGCGCTTCCGCAAGGGCCGGGTGCCGGTCTGGGAGGCCAAGCGTTTCCCCAAGCCGGACTGGGAGAACGGCAGCCCACTCGACGCCGAGCCGACCAGCTCGCGCGGTGTAGCCGAACCGATCCCCGGCGGCATCTGGATCCGCCCCGCGGGCGACGATCCGCGCCAGGCCGAACAGCGGGTCCGGCTGGCCGAGACCCTGCCGGTGCGCCCGGACCTGATGACCGTGGTGGTCGGCAGCCCCGGTGGCGCGCCACTGTCCCTGGACGATGTGTCCCGGCTGTGGATCCAGCTCGCCGAGCCGGTCCGCCGCCAGACCCGGTTCGTGCACTACGGCCCGCTCTCCTTCGCCAACAACGACACCCTCGGTCAGGCCCTGGCCGACCTGTTCGGCACCGGCATCGTCACCTACACCGGCCTGCCCACCGGCACCGGCGAGCTGCACACGGTGCTGCCGGACGGTTCCTCCGGCTGGCAGCCCTACGCCACCCAGCTGCTGCACACCGCCAGGGACAGCCGAGGCGTGGCGCTGCCGCCGATCGTGCTGGCCCACCGCTCCCCGGTGGGCAACCTGCCCGAGATCGGGCCCGCGGTGTACTGGACCGCGCCGGACGCGGTGATCGAGGTCGTGCCCGCCGGACTGGTGCTGCGCTCCCCGGTGCCCTCGCCGGATCTGCCCGCCCTGCGCGACATCCGCCTGGACGCCCGCCAGAACAACCTGATCTTCGACCCGGCTGGTGAGTCGGAACCGGGGCGGATGCGCTTCCTGGCCAACGACATGTTCGGGCGGCTGGACGCGGTGAGCCGCAGGTCCGCCCGGGTGCTGGCGGCGGCGGAGTTGCTGGCCGAGCACGGGGTCCGGGCCAGCGGCGCGGCGAACGCCGTGGTGACACTGCGGGATCCGGTGGTGGCGCCCGCGCCGGTCGAGCAGGCGCCGGTGCAGCCGGAGCCGTACCGGCTGACCGGTGGGACCGCCACCGAGGCACCGTCGATCCTGGCGGCACTGTCCCCGGTGGCCGAACCGGTCGCCGCGATCGAGCCTGCCGCTCCGAAGGCCCAGACGGTCAAAGCCCCGAGTCGCGCGGTGATCGAGACCGTGGCAGCCCCGGCGACCGAGGCCCCGGCGCTCCCCGCTCCGGTCGCCGCCGCCACCCCGGTGGCCCCGGCCGGTCCGGCCCGCGCACTGCCCACCCCCACTCCGTCCGCCGCCGCGCTCATCCCCGACCGCGGCCTCACCGACGAGCGCGAGTGGCTGCGCACCAACCTGGGCGCCGAATACGGCACCCTGTCCAACGCCCTGGCCCGCGTCCTGTCCGAACACCCCGGCTTCCAGGGCGCGCTCACCCGCTCCGCCGCCGAGATCCTCACCGACGCGGTCGCCGTGCGGCTCTACCTCTCCCCGCGCGGCATCGCGGTGGACGCCGGGCTGCGCGCGGCCACCGTCGGCGCGCACGTCCCGTTCGCCCGCTGCGTGGTCTCCGGCCTGAACCGGCTGCCCTCGCACCGCGGCGCGGCGGTCTTCTCCGCCACCGTGGACGCCGAGCGCCTGGAGTTCTACCGGGACCACGCCGCCGTCACCGAGTGGGGTTTCCTCAACGCGCTGACCGGCCCGCACGCCGACTCCGCCGGGGACACCGACCTGGTGGTCTGGTCCATGACCGCCCGCCGGACCCGCCTGCTGGAGCCCGAGGACAGCCAGGTCGCCGACCGGGTGCTGTTCGTGCCGGGCACCAGCTTCAAGGTCCTGGAGGTCACCGGGGCCGCCGAAGGCCAGCGCGGCCGGATCCTGCTACGCGAACTGGGCGCGGCCGAGATCGACGCCGAGGGCCGCATCGACGCCAGCCGCGCCTCCCTCGATGAACTGGCGCTGCGCTCACTCAAGCAGCAACTGGACCGCTGGGCCGCCGACAAGCCCGCGAACCCGATCGGCGCCGCCGCCGCGGCCCGCTTCGGCATCCTGCCGGGCCTGGTCTGAAGGGGACTGAGATGAGCCGAGAAGTCCTGACCGTCGGCGCGGGCGGATACCCGAGCATCGGGGCCGCACTGGCCCAGGCCCCGCGCGGGGCCACCGTCAGCGTCCAGCCTGGCCAGTACGCGGAGAACCTGGTGGTGCGCCAGATGGTCACCATCCTCGCCGCCGAGGGCCCCGGCACCGTCCGGGTGCAGGCCGCCACCGGCAGTGTGCTGGTGGTCGACGCCGAGGCCGTGCAACTGCGCGGACTCACCCTCGGCTCCGGCGAGACCGAACTGGCCACTGTGGACATCGTCCGCGGCCAGGCCGGACTCGACGGCTGCGAGATCACCGGCGGGTCCTGGACCACGCTGCTGGCCAGGGAAACCGGCTCGCTGGCCATGCGGGACTGCGTGGTGCGCAACAGCATCGGCGTCGGCGTGGTCATCGCCTCCCCGCAGACCTCCACCATCGAACACACCCAGGTGGTCGAACCGGCCTCCTCCGGCATCGTGGTGGCCGAACACGGCTCCCTGGTGCTGCGCCGCAGCACCGTGCTCCGCCCGCGCGGCAACGGCCTGTGCGCCAACGGATCTGCCGAGCTGACCGCCGAGCAGTGCGAGATCACCGGCGCGGGCAAACCGGCCGTCGTGTTGGAAGGCCAGTCCACGGCCACCATCACCGGCCTGACCGTCACCGGCAGCGACAGCATCGACCTGTACCTGCTCACCACCGGCACGGTGTCCATTGTGGACTCACGTTTCACCGGGGCCCGCGGCCAGTCCGCGCACATCTCCGGCGGCACCGCCCAGCTGCTGCGCGACTGCACCTTCACCGGCGCGGGCAACGCCGCGATCCAGCTCACCGACCAGGCCGGGCCGCGACTGACCGGCTGCGTGATCACCGGCGTGCCGGTGGCGGTGCTGGTGGACGGGGAGAGCACACCGAAGTTCGAGCGTCCGACGATCACCGAGGTCGGCCAGGGTTTTGTGGTCTCCGGCAACAGCAAGCTGCTGCTGGCCGGTGGCACTGTGGACGCCGGCGACGCGATCGCCCTGGAGGTCCGGGAGAGTTCCCGCACGGTGCTGTCCGACCTGGAGATCCACTCGGCCAACGCGGCCGCACTGTCCTTTGTGGATTCATCGGCCGGTGAGCTGCGTTCGGTGCAGTTGCTCGGCGGCGGTGTGCTGGCCGGTGACGGGGTCACGCTGACCGTGCGGGACAGCGAGATCCGCAACGCCCCCGGCGATGCCCTGACCGCCCGGCCCGGCGCGTCCCTGACCGTCAGCCACTGCCGCATCCACTCCCCGCGCGGCCACGGCGTGACCATGGACGCGGGCGCTCGTGGCGAGCTGACCGGCTGCCAGGTCACCGAATCCGGTGCCGAGCCGTTCCAGATCGGCTCCCCGGACAACGTCCGCCGCACTGATGCGGGCCGCGAGGTGGTCCGCGAGACCCTGCCGGAGCAGGCGCCCGAACCGGTTGCGGCCGATAGCGCGGAACTGTCCGAGCCCATGCGCGAACTGGCGGGCCTTGTCGGCCTGGACGGGGTGAAGCAGGAGGTCACCGGACTGGTCAACCTGATCCGGATGTCCCAGCAGCGCAAGAAGCTGGGCCTGCCGATGCCGCCGATGAGCCGCCACCTGGTCTTCGCCGGGCCGCCAGGGACCGGCAAGACCACGGTCGCCCGGATGTACGGCACGGTGCTGGCCGAACTGGGTGTTCTGAGCAAGGGGCACATGGTCGAGGTGGCCCGCGCCGACCTGGTCGGGCAGTACATCGGCTCCACCGCGATCAAGACCACCGAGGTGATCACCAAGGCTCTCGGCGGGGTGCTGTTCATCGACGAGGCGTACACGCTGACCGCCCAGTCCGGTGGCTCCGGCCCGGACTTCGGCCAGGAAGCCGTGGACGCGCTGATGAAGATGATGGAGGACCACCGGGACGAACTGGTCGTCATCGTCGCGGGCTACTCCGCGCACATGGACCGCTTCCTGGACTCCAACCCCGGCCTGGCCTCGCGATTCACCCGTACCGTCGAGTTCCCCAACTACTCGGTGGACGAGCTGGTCACCATCACCACCGGCCTGTGCGCCAAGCACTACTACGAGCTGACCGAGGACGGCCTGGCCGCGGTCCGCGAGTATTACGAGCGGGTGCCCAAGAACGAGACCTTCGGCAACGGCCGGGTGGCCCGCAAACTGTTCGAGGCCATGGTGAACAACCAGGCATCCCGGTTCGCCACCGCCCCGCCGACCAAGGACACCGAGCTGAACCGGCTCACCGCCGCGGACCTGCGGGCCGAGCTGGACCTGTTGCCCGCCGCCGCCCGCGCGGTCAACGCCTCCACTGTGGACGATCCGGCCGCCGCGGTGGCCGCCACCCTGGGCTGGCGCCGGTTCGAGGCCCTGGCCGGTCAGGACCAGACCCGCGCCACCGCCCGGCTGACCCTGGAACGCCTGGCCCAGGCCCGGCGCGCGGGCAGCGACGACGCCGCCGACCTGGTGATCACCGGACGGCGGGGGAGTGGCCGCATCGAGTTCGCCAGGCTGTACGCCCAGTCCCTGACCGAACTGGGCCTGACCCGCACCGGTGTGCTGCACCGGGTGCACGCGGCGGCCGAGCTGTGGCCGCAGTGGCCCGGCCAGGCCGAGGCACTGGCCCGCGACGCGGTGGCCCAGGCCCGCGGCGGGGTGCTGGTGCTGGACCTGGACGGGGACTGGCGCGCCGAGTCCGCCGACCCGGTGTTCGAGGCGGTGGAAGCCCTGCTGGCCGAGACCGCGCGCCGCACCGGCGAGCAGGTGCTGGTGCTGCTCGGCGAGCCGGAGCGGATCGGCGCGCTGTCCGGCCTGCTGAACCTGCCCGCCCGCTTCGGGCACGCCTGGCCGCTCGGACCGTACACAGTGGACGAATTGGCCCAGGTCGCGGTGGCCGCACTGGCCCGGCGCGGACACGAGGTGCCTGACGATGTGCGGGAAGCGCTGGCGGCTGAACTGGCCAAGTCCGGAGTGGACAGTGTGCGCGGGGCGCACCAGCTCGCGCTCGCGCTGGCCCGTACCGCGGCCACCCGCACCCTGGTCGCAGCCGACCTGCGCGCCCTCGCGCCGGTCGGCGCGGAAGAACTGCCGCTGGGCCAGGGCCTGGCCGCGGTCGGATGAGGAGGACCACGATGAACGCCAGTTACGACGACCTGCGGGCCGAGGCACTCAGCGCGTACCAGAGCAGACGGACCGAACTGCTGGCCCTGCGCGGTGAACTGGCCGCCGTCTCCGGTGTGGCCAAGGCCCCGCGCGATGTGGTGACGGTGACCGTCGGCCCGCACGGCGAGCTGAAGGACATCAAGTTCCCCACCGCCGCCTACAACAAGCTCACCCCGGCCGAACTGGCCGCGGTGATCCTCAGAACCGCGAACGCGGCCCGCACCAAGGCAACCCGAACCGCCGGCCAGAAGCTCGGCGCGCTGCTGCCCGCCGGCTTGACCGGGGAGAAGCTGCTGCGCGGCGAACTGGACCTGGGCGCGCTGTTGCCCGAGGCACCCGACGTGGCCTGAAGCCACCGGAGAAAGAGGAGAAACAGATGGCAGGCGAAGAGCACTTCGAGGTGGTGCCGGACGGGTTGCGGGTGGCCGCCCGCGGCTTCCACACCAAGGCCGACCACCTGATGCGACTGCACCAGCAACTCGCGGTCCTGGTCGACGGCAACCGGCTGGCCCCACTGGTCGGCGACAACGACAACGCCAAGACCTTCCTGGCCGGATTCACCAAATCGGGCAGCGGCGTGCGGGACGTGGTCGGCGGCTGGGGCACCGCGATCCGGGTGACCGGCGACGTGGCAGGCGGCATGGCCGAGAACTACGACCTCGCGGAGCGTTACGCCACGGATTCGGGGCGTGGCCTCGGCAACGCGCTGGCCAACATCACCGGCAACGGGCCTGTCAACAACATCGTCGACAACCTGTCAACACGTCGCTGATTCCCTGAACACGGGCGGACCGGCGGTCTGGCGCGGGTCCCGGCAAGGAGGACGGATTCATGCAGCCACCGGAGGGCATCCTGTGGATCTTCCCCTTGCTGGGCGGCGACTTCTGGCCCAAGGGTGATCCCGAGGCACTCTTCGCCGAGGCTGATCAGTGGCAGAACCTGTCCACCCAGATCGCGGCCGCGGGCGGTGGATTGCCCGACCTGGTCCGCAACGTCAACACCAACCTGACCGGTCCCGCGGGCCGGGCCTTCGTCCGCTGGGGCCAGAAACTCAGCGGCTTCGAAGGTGACCTGGGCACCATGGTCGCCCACCAGGGCGAGTCCCTGCGCCAGTACGCGGTCAACCTGGAAAACGCCCAGTACTCCCTGATCATCCAAACCGCCTTCACCGCCGCGGAGATCCTCTGGGCCATCGCCGACCCGTTCACCGCCCCCTTGGTCCCCGAAATCCTGGCCCTGGGCCGAGTAGCAGTCCGCGAAACCCTGGAACGCTTCCTGGGCAAGGCGGCCACCCAGGCTGTGCTCGCCATCACCTCCGAAGCCGCCGAAGAAGCGTTCACCGCGTTCCTGGCCAGCGCCATCCAAAAGGGCCAGGGCCACGTGGACAACATCGACTGGAAGAGCGTCGGCCTGGGCGCGGCCATCGGTGGGGCGGCGGGGCTGGTCGGTCACGGCGTGCACCTGGGCATGCACAAGTGGGCGCCGAACGTGGCGAAGACCTGGGTGGGCGCTGGCGTCACCGAGGCGGTCACGGAGGGTTTGGTCGGGCTCGGCACGATGCCGCTGGGCGGTGGGCTCAGCGGGGTCGGGCTCGGCGCGGCGAGCGGGTTCTTCACGGGCGCGGCGAGTCACGGGGCGCACAACCTGGGGCAGAACCTGCACGGGAAGTTCGAGAACTGGCGGAACGGGCCGCAGTTGCCGAACGCGCCGAAGCCGCCGGACGCGATCGCGCCGCCCGCGGCGTTGGCCGGGCCGGGGGCTGTGGGGCCGGTGGATGTGCCGGGTGGGCTGGGTGGGGACGGGCCCGGGAACACCGGCGGCACCAGCGGCGGCACGGGCGGTGGCGCGAGCAGCGGCTCGGGCGGTTCGACCGGTGGCGTGGGTGGCACGAGCGGTGGCTCCGGCGGAACGGGTAGCGGCGGCCAGGGCTTGGGCGGCACGAACCAGAACACCGGCGGGCCGGGCACGAACGGCCCCGAGGGCAGCGGCGGATCCGGGAACAACACGCCCTTGACCGGTTTCGGCGGCTCCAGCAACTCCGGTGCGAACAACACGCCCGCCAACACCGGGCAGCCCCGGGACAACACCGCCACTTCACCCAACACCAACGGCACAACCCACAACTCCAGCACGCCCGGCACCCCGGGCACTTCCGGCAACCCCGGCAACCCCGGTGGTCCGGACACTTCCGGCACCTCCGGCAACCCGGGAACTCCCGCCAACTCCGGCACCCCGGGCACCACGGCTCACGGCACCGGCAACACCAGCACCGACGCCCCCGCCTCGCCGATCACCGGCGCCTCCCACACCGAGGTCAACTCCCCGGCCGTCAACACCCCCAACCCGGCCTCCCACACCGAGATCACCACGCCCCAGCCCACCGACAGCACACCCTCACCCACCACCCCTACGCCCGCCAACACCAGCCCGACGCCGTCGAACACCGCCCCGACCCCATCCACCACCACCGCCGCCCGGTCGACGACCACCAACACCCCGTCGACCACCAACGCACCGCCTGCCAACACCACCGCAACCCCCTCAACCGCAACCCCAGCCAGCACCACCCCCAGCACCAGGTCCATCACCACCGAAACCCCCGCCCCCACCCCCGAACAGCTCACCACCGCCCACACCCTCCTCACCCAGGCCAACATCACCCCCGCCCTCTCCGACAACCCCACCTGGCAACAACTCCACGCCAACCTCACCCACACAATCGCCACCAACCAAGACCCCGCCCTCACCGCCAAGCAACTCCGCGCCGAACACGGCGACCGCATCCTCACCTACCGAGCCATCACCGCCGCCGACACACTGTCCACTCTGGACAACAAAACTCAGAAGCAAGCCACCAAAGAAGCCGCCAAGCTGGTCAGCCAGTACCACCAGATCCCACTCGTCATCGGCGAACCGAACCAGACCCAGCAACACGACCGAGAACTCATCGACCACGTCGTGACCGTGGTCGCCGCCGAGTACGCCCAGCACGGTCCGCAGCGAGCCGCCGCAGTCGCCAAGGATCTGACGCAGGAGTCCGGGACCGGCCGGACCAGAGGCGGCCCTGGCGGAAATCCGCTTACCGTGCACGGGATTCCGCAAACGCACTTCGGCCCGTTCCAGCAGCAGCACGGCACCTGGGTGAACACCCGGTTCGCGCAACTGGCGCGATCCGGCGGACCGAACTTCACCCCGCAGTCCTATACGAACTTCCTCGCCGAGAGCGCCGACAAGTCCGAGATCTCCTTCGTGGTCAACGTGATCCTCCCGGCCAAGAAGGTCGGCGAGATCCCGGCGACCATCACCAAAGTGCTCGAACAGTACTCCGGCAACCGGCGAGTGGCCTTCGTGTTCGGGGTCAACGGCAACGCCAAGGATCTCAGCTCGCTGGCGAACTCGTTGCCATACCAGCACATCGAGGCATCCGGAGTGCCGGTCGCGGTGGTTCAGACCCCGTTGCCCACTGGGTTCCGCAAGTCCAAGGACAACTTCCCCTACGGCAAGATGCGCAACGCCACACTGACCTCCGGCGCCACTCAAGGCGCCCTGGCCGGACTGCTCAGCCAGGGCACCCACCCCTACATCTCGGTGCAGGACCTGGACCAGAGCAGCCGGACCACCCCGGCGGGCACGCACATCTTCGACCACTTCGACCAGCTGACCGGCGCCAGGGGACACGGCGAGCAGCGGCTGGCCGCGGACCGGCCGTTGCTGATGGCCGGTGGGTACCGGCCGGGGCAGGGCAGCACGGTGCGGGCCAACACCCAGGCGGCGATCCTGGCCGACATGCAGACCCGGGACCGGCAGGCCGCCGATCACCCGTTGCTGCCGTACTCGCCCGAACCGAACCTGTACTTCGACGGCACGCTGCTGTTCACCCAGCACGCCGACATCGCCTTTGGGCAGGGTGGTGGCGAGTTCAGCCACCTGGCCGAGCAGCTCAACCTGGCCTTCGCCGCCGAGCTGAACCACTACCACCAGTCCGGTGTGGACGTTCAGGTCTTCGGCGCCACCAGCAGCCACCCCGACCGCGGCCGGGCCTACCTCACCCAGTTCGAGGACGCGGCCATCGTCACCGATCTGAAGCGGTTCCAGTCCAAGTTCAAGGGCACCTACGGCACGCTGCCACAGAACCACCTC
Source organism: Crossiella sp. CA198 (assembly GCF_052078295.1). Taxonomy (NCBI): domain Bacteria; kingdom Bacillati; phylum Actinomycetota; class Actinomycetes; order Pseudonocardiales; family Pseudonocardiaceae; genus Crossiella; species Crossiella sp. CA198. Next base: position 91,023 of record NZ_JBQJIM010000030.1, on the reverse strand, counting down.
GGCCTGACCAACGTGGCCAGCCAGTTCTTCGAGACCCGCAGTGCCAAGGGCGGCATCGAGATGTCCCCCTACCGTCACGCCTACCCGGGTGTCGCGGCCACCGATTCGCCGCTCGCACCACGGGTCCAGCCCGGCGGTTCGAGCCACTGGCGGCCGGGGCCACAGCCGTTGCGGAGCACCGCGCCCACCGCCGTCCCGGCCAACCACCAGCGCTGGGCGCCGCCGGACTCCGGGCGCGCGAACCAGCTCGGTGTGCCCGGCACGAACCTGATGAATCCGCGCATCTCCGCCCCGCTGAGTGCGGGCGGGCACGCCGGGATCGCTGCGGGAGAACAGGTTCTCTCGGCATGGAACACCGCACTGTCGGACCCGTCCTCGCGGATTGTGGTGACCTTCCAGAACTTCCAGCATCTGGTGCAGCCCAGCCAGCAGCAGTCGCTGTGGACGCCGCCGCAGCAGGTGGTCTTCGACGGCAACCGGATGTACGCCCGGCAGACCGGTCCGGCCACGCCGCCGGGGGTCGCCCCGAACACCTTGTTCGACGCGGTGTCCCGGGTCGATGGCTCCCGCTCGGCCAGTGGCATCCGGCACGACGCGATCGCGGTGGCCATCGCCGAGGGCGGCAACCCGGACTCCGGCAACCGCCTCGTGCCCGGTTCGCTCCAGGAACAGCTGACCAACCACCGGGTCCAGGACGCGGATCTGGCGACCACCGTGTTGCAGACCGCGGGCCTGCACTTCGACCCGAGTCCGCTGGCCGGGCAACGCAACTCCGAGGTGGCCAACGCGGTCGCGGTGGCGGGCAGGCTGGCCGCGAGTGTGCTGAACCGGCGGGTGGTGATCACCAGCAACGGGCAGGAGTACTTCACCGCGACACCGTTCCGGGACCGGCCGGTCACCCAGGCCGATGTGGTCGTGGACATGACGGTGGACCAGCACGGCCGGGTCCGGTTCCAGCCGCCGGCCAGGAGATCGGCCTTCGGCAACCAGCCGGACATCGCGACTGACACCCAGAACCCGGCGCCCCAGCAACCGGCCCCGGCCAACCAGAACGCGACGACGGCGCAGCCCGACCAGACCGCGCAGCCCGCCGACAACGCGCCTCTCAAACCCAAACCCACCGTGCTCAGCGACGAGTCCTGGCGCCACTACCCGGGCCCCACCGCCGACTGGATGTCCCCAGACCCTCGCCCACTGCACCGCGACCAGTGGGAACACCTGCGCGCCAACGCATCCGTCACCCACGTCGAGTCCGAACTGGCCGCGATCATGACCGACACCGCCGCGGTGGTGGACGCCAACGGCCGCCCGAAGCTCGCCCTCAACGCCGAGATCGTCCCGGTGCGGCACGACGTGCGCCGGATCGAGGTCGAGCCCGGCCGCTGGGTCAAGGAGTTCACCCTCAAGGTGCACCTGACCCCGCAGGCCGGGGTGTCGCCAGAACGCCTCGATATCGTGCGGCGCAACGCCTATCGCGGTGTGGATCGGATGTACAACCAGGGCTACCGGATGCCCGACGGGGATCAGTTCCACGTGCGGCTGGAGTTCGCCGACCACGTCGAGGACGCCTTCCAGCACGTCAACGTGTGGCCCAGCACCGATCGGTCCGTGCACAGCCAGTGGGACGCCAACCTGCCGCCACAAGACATCGCGCACGAGCTGGGGCACTACGGTTTTGGCCTGTACGACGCCTACGACACCAACATCGCGCTCCAGCACAAGCCCGCCGGGGCCCAGCATCACGGCCGGGGCGGCAAGGTCGTGGGCGAGATGTCCAACCGGGTGATCCGGGACGCCGACAGCGGCCTGATGTCCCTGTCGCACCAGCCGGACACCATGCTACGCCCCCGCGAACTGTGGCAGATCGGCTGCAACCTCCAGTCCACCACCACCATCATCCAGGACACCCCGCACGCGCCGCCCGGCCGAGGTGTGCCCACGCCGGAAACCTCGCTGTACGCCAAGGCCGCCAACGGTGATCTCGACGCCACCATCGCCCTGGCCGACCAGGGCCACCAGGAGTCCCTGCGCACACTCGACCAGCTCGCCGTCGGCGGCAACCAGCAGGCGCACCACGCCCTGGTCGTACTGGGCTCGCAGGGCGAGACGCACGCGCTGGACGCGCTGATCCGGGCCGGGGACAACAACGCGCATCCGGAACTGGGTGGCCGCACCGCGGTGCAGGAGCTGGCGCAGCTGACCTTCCAGCCGGTGCCGCACCGGCAGGCCAAGCTGTTCCTGGAGAACCTGGCCAAGGACCGGCACCTGCCGACCCTGGTCGTCTTCGCTCAGCACGGCAACGAACAAGCTCGCGACGAGGTGCGCAAGCTGGCCGGGGAGGGCAACCAGCAGGCGCTGGTGGCGCTCGCGGACAACGGCGACGCGGCCGGCCTGGGCCAGTTGGCCAAGGCGGGCAACGCCGACGCCCACACCGGGCTGAAGCTGCTGGCGCGCAACGGGAACAACGATGCGGTCAAGGTGCTGGGCGAGGCGAACGACGTGCCCGCGCTGGTCGAGGCCGCCACCGGACCCGGTCCCGCCTACGACGCGGTCAAGGAGTTCGCCACCCGGGGCAACCCGCAGGCGGTGGCCAAGGTGACCGAGGCCGGGGACGTGCCGCTGCTGACCCGGCTCAGCCTGGACGGCAACCCGGATGCCAAGAACGGCCTGCGAGTGCTGGCGGGCAACAACAATCCGGCCGCGCTCACCGCGTTGCGCGATCAGCAGGACATCACCGGTCTGCTGGAGGTGGCCAAGAAGGGCAGTGCGGAGGCGCACACCGCGCTGAAGCAGCTGGCTGGTCAGGGCAACGAGGCCGCGGTGCAGACCCTGGTCACCGCCGGGGATGTGGCCGGGCTGGTCGAGCACGCGGGCCAGCATGGACCGGCCTACGACGCGGTCCGCGAGTTCGCCGCCAAGGGCGACACCACCGCGCTGACCAAGGTGGTCGACAACGCCGACGTGGCCACCCTGATCACCCTCGCGGACCAGAACGTGCCGCACGCCCAGGACGGGCTGCGGCACCTGGCGGGCCAGGGCAACGGGCAGGCCACCCAGGACCTGGCCCGGCGCGGCGACGTGACCGGGTTGACCACCCTGGCGCACAACGGGAACGAGACCGCGCAGCAGGCGTTGTTCGCGCTGGCCAACGGCGGCAACCGGGACGCGATCGTGGTGCTGGCCAACCTCGGCGACCAGAACGCCGTGCAGTACCTCGCCCAGGAGGCCGCGCGGAACAACAACGCCTTCGGCACCAGGTCCGCGAACCAGGATCAGTCGAACCAGCACCAGTCCGCGCGGCACCAGCCGAGCCACGACCAGCCCGCGCCGGACCGCCCGGAGCGCGATATCCCCGCGCTGTTCCACCAGGTCGCCGCCGAGCAGAACCTCACCGGCACCGAACTGGAAATGCGCATGTACCACCCAGCCGCCGCCGTGATGGAACTCGGCTTTACCGAACCCGGCCTCACCCAGGCCCAGGCCTACCAAACCGCCCTGGCCAACTTCCAGGGCGTCTGCGGCGAAAGCTCAGCCCACCTCCGCGACATCTACTTCGCCAGCCCCGTCCAGCCCCAGCGCGGCCTGGACGCCCTGGCCGCCGCCCTGAACACCCCCGGTGACGCCGCCATCCGGGTCAACACCTACGCGCACAGCTGGTTCGTGGAAAAGCGCGGCGACACCGCGCACCTCTACCAGAGCTACCTCGGCAAGGCCGCCCTGACCGAGTACCTCACCAACCCGGTGACCCTGCCCGCCACCGAACTCCTGGCCAAGGTCAGCACCATCGACTCCGCCTACCGCAAGGCCATCGCGGAGGGCGAGACCGTCGGCAAGCAGGTCATGCACCCCGACGAGCAGCTGCTCTTCGGCGGGATCGGCCTCAACGCCAAGGACTTCACCCCCGACGGTGGCTTCAAGGTCGAGGTCACCCGGGACATCGCCGATCCGCGGACCCAGCGGGAACGCCTGCGGGCCAAGCTGAACGAGAACAGCCGCTACTGGAACCACCTGCGGGACAACCACGACCAGACCATCGAAGCGTGGAACAACACCTACTTCGAGGGCGGCCTGGACACCGCGATCGCCGAGCAGCAGACCCTGGCCCACCGTGCCAACGCTGCCGCCGCTGAACTGTCCACAATGGACGAGTATGCCCGGGAGCAGGCGCTGGAAGCGGCGGCCACCATTGCCACCCGCTACCACCACGTGCCGCTGACCATGGGCGAACCAACCCCGGAACAGCAGCACCTCAAGGACGTGGTGGACCAGGTCATCACCGTGGTCGCCGCCGAGTACGCCCAGCACGGCCCGGACCGCGCCGACACGCTGGCGCACGAACTGGCCAAGGAGTCCGGCACCCGGCGCACCCACGGCGGACCCGGCGCGGGCAAGAAGGAGGACCGCAAAGGCAAGGGGCGCGCCAATCCCTACCCCAGCCGCAGCGGCAACGGGGCCTCCTCCTCGCACAGCCAGGAACCGCCGACGGTGTACCACCAGGTCGGCCCGTACACGCCGCCCGCGGGCACCTTCGCCAACACCGCCTTCCTCGGCCTGGCCCGCACTGGCGGACCGGAGTACAACCGCCCCGACTACCAGAACTTCCTGCAGGAGAGCGCCGCGCAACGGCCGGTCTCCTTCGTGGTCAACATCATGCTGGAGCTGAACCGGCTGCACCGGATCCCGGCCACCGTGCACGAGATCATGCAGGGCTACCAGGGTGATCCGCGCCGGGTGGCGTTCGTGTTCAACGCCAACGCGACCACTGACTCACCGGAGTGGCAGCAGCACTGGAACGGAAACCGGGAGACCTGGCAGTGGTTGCAGGCCTCGCTGTGGCCGATCGCGGTGGTCGGCGGCAGGCACGACGGCTTCCGCTATGGCTCGGTGCGCAACGACACGCTGAACTCCAGCGCCACCAGGGCCGCGCTGAACGGCATGATGCAGTTCGGCACCCACCCCTACGTCTCCGTGCAGGACTTCGACCGGGGCAGCCGGGTCACACCTAACGGCAGGCACGTCTTCGACTACTTCGACCGCCAAACCCGAGGCAGTCGCGACCTACCCGCGGAGCGGCCGCTGCTGATGGGGGGCGGTTACCGGCCCGCGCCGAACTCCCAGTTCGACCAGAACACCGAGGCGGCCATCCTGGAGGACATGCGCACCAGGGACCGGCAGGCCCAGATCGCGCCCACACTGCCGTACGTGCCCGAGCCGAACCTGTACCTGGACGGCACGCTGCTGTTCACCCAGCACCGGCAGGTGGTCTTCGGTGACGGTGGGGCCGAGTTCGGCAGGCTCGCCGACACGGTTGCCCTGACCTACGCCGACGAGCTGAACCACCTGCGCGCCAACGGTATTGACGTGCACACCGACCAGAGCAACAACCGGCACCCGCACCGCGGCCGGGCCTACGTGGTGCACTTCGAGGACGCCGCCATCGTGACCAACCTGCGGCGTTTCCAGGAGGAGTTCACCAGTGGCGGCCGCCCGCCGGCCCGGGGCAACCTGCCGCAGTCGCACGTGCCGCTGGGCAGTGTGGTGGACCAGTTCTATGTGGACAAGGACGCCAAGAAGGGCGTCTCCGCCTCGAAGTACCGGGAGTCCGCACTGCAGAAGCTGGACCAGGACCAGCCCTTCGGTCCGCGCAGGCACCCGGGCGGCACCTCCTATTTCAGCACCGGGCAGCAACAGCAGCGGCCCGAACAGCCGATGCCCAAGCACAGCTGGCTCCCGACCGCTCGGACGGATCAGGGCCGGCTGGGCAACCTGGTGCGCAACGAGCCGAGTCACCGGGTGTCCGCGCCCATGGGCAACGGCGAGGCCGCCGGTGTGCAGCCGCACCACAAGGTCCTGGCCGCCTACCTGATGGCCACCTCCGACCCGGCCTCCACGCTGACCCAGCAGCTCCACCAGCTCGGCCTGCAACTCCAGCTCGGCGATCCGCTGCACCAGCAGCCGCAGGTGGTCCGGGACGGGCTGTTCGACCAGATCGGCCGGGCAGGCGGCACTTCCGGCGAGTCGATCCGGGCCGGTGCGCTGCGGCAGGCCTGGGAGCTGGCGGTGGCCGAGACCAGGGCCCAGGCGATGATCCCCGGCTCGATCCTGGACCAGCTGCACCGGGCTCCGGTGCGCAGTAACGGAAACCTGGTGGTCGCGCTCGGCCAGACCAGCCGGTTCCAGTACGAGACCCGCACCAGCACTGGCGAGGTCCAGCGGGACCGGCGGATCGCCGTGCGCAACGAAGAGGTGACCAACTCGATCATGCTGGCCGCCCGGCTGGCGGCCACCGACCAGCAGCGGCAGATCATCATCCACCACCCGCGGGTGCAGGGACCGTTCATCACCGCGAACCCGTTCAATGCCCAGCCGACTCAACCCGCCCTGGTGCTGCGGATGATCATCGACGACAGCACCGGCCGGGTCCGGTTCGCCGTGGTGCCCCACTCGGTGTTCGGCAACCGGCCGGAGACCGAGGTGCTCCGGGACGAGAGCTGGCGGGACTTCCCCGGTGAGACCGCGGACTGGATGAGGCCGGACCGGCCGGTGCGGCCGGAGCTGTGGGCGCACCTGCGTGGCACTGAGCAGGGCAGCTTCGCGCAGGTCAGCACTGAACTGGCCGGTGTCAAGGTCGAGCAGAACCTCGCCGACCGACCGGTAGGTAGGCTGTCGGGAGACATCATCGAGGTCCGGCAGGACGTGCGCCGGATCGAGGCCGCGCCCAGCCGCTGGGTCACCGAGTTCACCCTCAAGGTGCACCTGGACGCCCAGCCGGGAGTCACCCCGGAACAGCTGGACACCGTGCGGCACAACGTGCACGCGGGCGTGGACCAGTTCTACAACCGGGGCTACCGGCTGCCCAGCGGCGACCAGTTCCACGTCCGGGTCGAGTTCACCACCGACCCGGCGCAGGCCTACCAGCACGTACGCGTGCACCCGGACCTGGACCGGATGACCCACCAGGACTGGAGCGTCGGCGTCGACCCCAAGGACCTGGCGCACGAACTCGGCCACGCCGGGTTCGGCCTGCACGACAGCTACCACCACCCCGGCCTCGCCCTGCAGGACAAGGCAGCAGGGACCCAGCACCTCGGCGCGGACGGCAGGCCCGTCGGCGAGGTCCGCAACCGGGTCGCCGGACCGGGTCAGCAGGGCCTGATGTCCGGTGCGGACTCGCTGCGGCCCAAGGAACTCTGGCAGATCGAGCACAACCTGGTGGCCAGCAGCAAGATCATCCCGGAGACGGCGTACACCGCGCCCGCGGTCGACCCCAGGGTGGCCAGGGCCGACCCACTGGTCACCACCGACTACACCATCAGCGTCACCGGCACCGAGGTCCCGTTCCGCCGGTTCGGATTGCCCAGCCCTACCGACCGTTCGGTAGGCGATACCGGCACGCACCTCCAGCTGCTGCACCAGCCCGCGATCACCGACGAGCACCCGCCGCTGCGGATCGCCGAGGACGGCAGCCTGGCCGTGGTGCACGACCCTGGTGTGTTCCCGCAGGAGTTCTTCGCCACCCAGGAGATGATCACCAAGTCGCAACACGCCTTGCGTGCGGCGGACAGCAACGTGCGGCTGACCCCGAACCCGGACATCACCATCACCCTGTCGCACCACGGCAAGGCCATCACCCTGGTACAGGTCCGGCCGAGCTTCACCGGCACCCCGCCACCGGATGTCTGCCGGGACGCCACCGCCGCCGTGCTCGGCGGCCAGCCGGACCGAATCGTGTTGCGCGGCAACGGCCCCACCGTCGCCGCGAAGACCAACTCCGGCAACAGCACCGAACTCACCGGCACCCACCACCTGGCCGAGGCGCTCATCGACGCGGTCGAGCACGCCGAACGCACCGGCGGCCCGGTCCGGCTCGACCCGGCCACCGCCGGGGACGCGGTGCACCGGGACGACCGGCCGGTGGTCGGCGTGGGCACCGCACCCGCACCCGGAGCGCGTTACGGCAGCGCGCAACGGACCACAGTGGACAATCACGACCGGCGCGTACTGCTCGGCGAGGCCGCGGGCACGATCGGCGTCAACCAGCACGCCTGGGCCAGGATCGGCGAGGGCTACAGCGTGCACTCCATCGCCGGGCTCAACGCCGAGGGCGAGCGCGGGCTGGAGACCAACCACGCCCGCCCGGACAACAACCGGGTGCCCTACGGCTACCACTTCGGCGCGGTGGTCGCCGAAAGCGGCGATACCCGCACCCAGTTCACCTTCGAGAACTTCAACCGCACCGGCGGCACCAACCGGGCCGCGCTGGCCGCGGTCGAGCACAACCTGACCGCCCTGACCGGGAAGTTCGACGAAGCCGAGGCCAACACCACGGGCCTGGAACAGCACCTGGTGCGGGAACTACGGACACTGCACGACCTGCGCACCGCGAACGCGCCGGAGGACCAGCAGCGGCGCCAGGCGAACACGGCCAGGGACCTGCTGATCGCCGCCTCGAAACTGCCCAGTCCGCCCACGCTGTGGCACTTCCAGGCCTTCAGTAAGCGGCCGGGGGAGAGCTTCCACGAGCAAAAGTCCAAGCTGCGCGCGGACGAGCCGATGTCCTCCATCGTCAACCCGCTCACCTTCGTGGTGGTCGGCGGGCACGGCAAGGACCAGCACGGCGTCACCTTCCCCAAGCACGGCAAGGAGGTGGACAGCGGTGAGCAGCACAGCCTGAACCAGTTCGCCCGCAAGGTCGCCCGGCAGAGCGTGTGGCGGGACAACCAGCAGCTGCCCCGGCCCGAGGTCACCGTCACCGGCTACGGCAACGCCTGGCAACCCGGCCGCGCCAAGGACACCGGCCAGTCCAGGGCCGAGCAGACCAAGGAGCAGTTCACCGGGCAGGTGGACCGCCACATCGCCGACCTGACCGGCCAGCCGCAACCGAACCCGGCCGAGGTCACCGTCACCGCGGCGAGCGCGGGCCGGGGCACCCCGCCGAACCTGCGGCCCTACGGCGATCAAGGCCTGTCTAGTCGACGTAGACAAGCCGTGCTGAGCCTGTCCGTGCGTGAACACGAGGCCCCAGAATTCATCGAACGCGGCTCGGCCGCCTCCAAGGTCACCCCGCCGACCGTGCTCACCGGCCTGGACCACACCGGAGCCGACCAGGAGTTCAGCCTGGCGGACCTGGAGGTCAGCGTCGCCAAGGACGGTGACCGGGTCAAACTGCTCAGCTTCCGCCCGCCCGTGCAGGCCGGGCACGCGGTGGATTGGGCCGGGCACCGCACCGCCGAGCACACCTACCCGGTCGACCCGGACAAGCACCCGGACAGCGACGCCCTGCGCCGCGCCATCCGCAAACAGGACGTCAAGTCCCAGCCGCTGCCCTGGGCCGGACGCACCCCGCTGTTCCTCGACGTCGACGGCACCCCGACCCGGTTCACCCTGCATCACAAGGACCTCGGCCCGCTGTCGGTGGACCCGGTCACCATGGCCGAGGTGCTGCGCCAGTCCGGCCACCACACCCCGGACACCCAGCTGGACCTGGTGCTGCTCACCAATTCGGGGGGCCTGGTCAAGGGCGAGACCGGCATCGCACACGAACTCGCCCAGCAGCTGGGTGACAAGGTCGCGGTGCACGCGGCCAGCCGCCAGGTCGAACTGCTCCGCGAACCCAGATCCATCGACGCGGACCGGCCCGGCCTGGTGATCACCCTGGGCGGCGGCCGCTGGTACACCTTCCGTCCCGGACCCGGCCTCAAGACCGGCTCCGGCACCTACCTCGGCTACACCGCCGAAGGCATCCCGCGCCGATTCGATCTGTCCACAGTGGACGTGACCCCGATCCTGGACCGGCGCGGCGAGGTGCTCGGCGCCAGCTTCCGCAAGGCCCGCACCGATTCCGCGATGCTGGCCGAGGACCAGCGCATCGGCCAGGCCCGCGGCCCCGCGCTGGCCGGATACGAAGGCCCCGGCGGCCTGCCCAAGAAACTCGGCCCCGTCGACCACCTGACCGCCCCCTGGTCGGGTGAACGCGCCGAACCCTTCCTGGTCTCCGGGCACGCCGGCGAACACCTGCTGCACCTGGACGAGAGCCTCCTGGTCGGCGGCGAGACCCTGGCCAGGGTGGTCGACGACTGGCACCGCCGCTACCTCGGCACCGGCCTGGGCGAACGGCACCAGTCGGTGATCTTGTTCGCCTGCTCCACCGGCGGCCAGCCCGGACCCGGCGGCGTCGCGCACGACTTCTCCCGCACCCTGCACGACAACGGCGTCAAACGGGTCTACGGCGCCACCAAGAACGTGGTCGGCCGCGCCACAGTTCCCGGCGACCCCGGCCGTCGCTCGTTCGTGGTCCGGCACGGCGGCACCTGGGAGACCTTCCACAATGGACTCGCCGAGAGCACCCCGGAAGGCCGGCTCGCCCGCGCCAAGGACCTGTTCGACCTGCACGGCCTCACCGATCCGCTGCTCGGCCATCCGCTGGCCCTGGACACGCTGACCGAGCAGACCGTGTCGACCTTCGCCTACCTCGACCCGGCCGAAGTCACCCAGCAGGTGGAGCGCTACGCGATCGCGGCCGACCTGATCCGCCGGGCGGGCATACTCGGCCGGGTGCCCGACGGCGGCGAGATGCTGATTCTGCTGCAGAAGATCGAACAGCTGATCGAGGCCCAGGGCGTGGCGGCCGCGGAGGCGCAGGTGCTCGGTGGCGGCAAGCCAGTCAAGGAGAAGGTGGCACCGTGACCGACAAGCACTGGGTCTACCTGGTCGACCCGGACTGGCGAGCAGGCCCCGACGGCGCCGAACCCCCGGCCACCGCGGTCACCGGCGGCTGGCTGGTCGAGCCCGACGGCCGGATCGGCGCCTTCCACCCCAATCCCGACTACCTGCCCGCCGGACCGGACTCACCCACCGACCCGGTAGACGCGGCGTTGCGGCGCCTGGATGAAGGCGTGCTGGACGCGGAGGCGTTCTTCGCCGTGCTGCGCACCGGAACCCTCGGCCTGGCCGTGGACCAGCTGGAGGAGCCGGTGGTCGCACCCGCCCCCGACGACGTGCCTTCGCTGCTGATCACCACCGCGCCCGCACATCGGCCCCGGGTCGGCGCGGCGGGCTGGCGGGCGGTGTCACTGACCGAACTGGCCCTGCTGCTGGCCGAATACCAGGTGGACCTGCTGATCAACCCGGGTGCGCCCGCCTCGCTGCGGCTGCACGGCGCGGCCGTGGTGCGCGCGGCCGGATAGGCGGAATGCCCTTTCGAGCCGCAGCGCACGGCCGAAAGGGCATTCCTGCGGGCTAACTCAGCTGCACTCGAATGACATGTCATCCAGCCGGACGAATTTCCCGGCACCCGAGTTGTTGCCGAAAATGGCCTGGACGTACACCTTGTTCACGCCGTTGAGGTCAAGCGGCGGCGTGATGACCCGCTGGTAGGCGCCATCGTTGAGCCAGGGCGCGGTGGTGCCCAGCAGCCGCCAGCCGTTGGGGTCCCAGACCTGGAGTTCGACCTGCGCGCCACGGGGGCCCGGGTGCGCGGCGTCGGCCACCGGGTTGCCCCAGATGCTGGCCTTGCAGCTGGACTTGGGCCAGCTGGCGATGTTGATGGGCAGCCGGACCGAGGAATGGCCGTGCGCCGACCACAGGAAAGCGTTGTTGCGGCCGGTGCGGGCCGTGCCCTGACCGTAGTTGCCCTCGGCCCTGGCATCGCCCTCCGAGCCCTTCTCCCACCGGGTCCACGGGTCGCCCTCGAAGCCGTCGGAGTGACTCGCGGCGGCCGGTCCGGCGGTGGCGACTCCGGCGGCGCCAGTGGCCAAGGTGACTGCGGCGACCGCGGCCATGAGCAGTGGACCCAATCGAGCAAAACGCATGTGATTCCCCTTATTCGCTGAGAACACCTACTGCCTTGCGGCTCACCCAGAATGTCCCGGCGGAATCCGCTGGAAAAGAATTCGGTCCGCTGAGTGGACCGCTGTTATCGTCGCCGCCGAACCAGGGAGGCAGTGTGGGCCGGGGAGTGCTGGAAGGCGCGTTCTTGTTGCTCGAGGAGATCATCGACACCGAGGAGTGCGGGCTCAGCGAACTGGCCGCCCGGACCGGGTTGCCCAAAGCCACCGTGCACCGCCTGCTGGATCAGCTCGTCCGGCTGGGCGCGGTGCAGCGCAGCGAGGGCCGGTACCGGATGGGCGCGCGGATGTTCCGGTTCGGCACCGGCTGGCGCAGCGGCGCGGACCTGCGCGCGGCCGCGCTGTACCCGTTGCGGCAGTTGGCATCCGCCCTGCCCGGAGCCGGGGTGAGCGTGGCCGTCCCGGACGGCGAGGACACCCTGGTGCTGGGCGCGTTGCGTGGGGAGACCGACGAGGTGCTGCCGCTGCGCGCCGGGCTGAAGTACCCCGCAGAGGGCGCCTGGAAGGTGCTCCTCAAGGCCGCGCGCGACGGGGACGGGGTGCTGCGCGTGCACGAGTCCACCTGCGCGCAGGAGGTGTCCGGGATCAGCGTGGTCGTGCGGACGCGGACGGGAGAGGTCTGCGGAGCGGTGTCCGCCTGGGTGCTCGACCAGCGGCGACTGCCCGCCATGAGCGCGGTGGTGCTGCACACCGCTGGTCTGGTCAGCGGACAGCTCGCCCGGATCCGGCGACCGGCCCACCCGCTGGACTCCTAGGGCAGGCGCACCGCACGCCGATTAGGCTGATCAGCCCATTCTGGTACTACGATTGGCCCCCGGTTCGTAGCTCGGACACAGAGGGGCCTCCCTTGACCCAGGGACTGAAGTTCGCCGTGCTGGGACCGGTCCGGGCCTGGCGGAACGGTTCCGCCGTCGGCCTCGGCTCGCCGCAACAGCGCACCGCGCTGGCCATCCTGCTGCTCGCCCGCGGCCGGATGGTCTCCACCGACGAGATGGCCGCCGCGCTGTGGGGCCTGGACGTACCTCGGGCCGCCCGCGGCACCATCCGCACCTACGTGCACCGGCTGCGCCGCGCGCTGGAAGAAGAACAGGGTGAGCAGGTGGTGCACTCCACCACCGGCGGCTACGCGTTGCAGGTGCCGCCGCAGACCCTGGACCTGGGCCGGTTCCGCGAGCACGTGCGCGCCGCTGAACAGGCCAAGGTCAGCGGCGACCGCGAGGGCGCGGCCACCCACCTGCACCAGGCCCTGGCCGAGTGGCAGGGCGAACCCATGTCCGATCTGACCTCGGAGTTCGCCGAGTCCGAACGCGGCAGGCTGGGGCAGCGGCGACTGGCCGTGCTGGAAGAGCTGGCCGCACTCGAACTCGACCTCGGCCGCAGCCCCGACCTGCTCGACCCACTGGCCATGGCCGCGGCGGCCGAACCCCTGCGGGAGCGGTTGCACGAGCTGCTCATGCTCTGCCTGTGCCGCGCGGGCCGCCAAGCCGAGGCACTGGCTGTCTATGACCGGCTGCGCCGCCAGCTCGGCGACCAGCTCGGCGTGGACCCGGCCCCGGCCATGCGCGAGCTGTACCAGCGCATCCTGGAAGGCGACCCAGTGCTGCTGGCCCCGCCGCCACCGGCCGCGCCGCCCGAACCCGCCGCCGCCCCTGCCCTGATCCCGGCTCAGCTGCCAGTCGACCTCCCGGTGTTCACCGGCCGCGAAGAAGAACTCGACCGCCTGATCAACGCGGTCCGCCCGGATGCCACCGACGCGCCGGGGGTGGTGATCGTGCACGGCATGCCAGGACTGGGCAAGACCACCTTCGCCGTCCGCGCCGCGCACCGGCTGGCCCCGCATTTCCCGGACGGCCAGCTCTACCTGGACCTGCGCGGCTTCGAGGACGGCGACACCGAGGTCGACCCGATGGAAGCGCTGTGGTTCCTGCTGGACTCCCTCGGCGTGCCCACCCAGCAACTGCCCAGCCGCCTGGACACGCTCACCGCGTTGTACCGCAGCGTGCTCGCCGACCGCGGTTGCCTGATCCTGCTCGACAACGCCCGGGACACCCGCCAGGTGCTGCCACTGCTGCCCGGCAGCTCCCGCTCGCTGGCCATCATCACCAGTCGCGGCAACCTTTCCGGCCTGGTCGCGGGCACCGGCGCGCACACCGTGCCCCTAGAGCTGCTCAGCGACACCGAGGCCACCAGCTTCCTCTCCCGCCGCCTCGGCGAACCCCGGGTGGCCGCCGAACCCGAAGCAGTGCGACAAATAGTCCGCACCTGCGCCCGCCTGCCCCTCGCGCTGGCCCTGGTCGCCGCCCGCGCCGCCAGCTACCCCTCCTTCCGGCTGGCCGACCTGGCCGCCGAACTCGACGCCACCGACGGCGGCCTGGACGCCTTCGCCGGCCCGGACAGCCGCAGCGACATCCGCTCCATCCTGTCCTGGTCCTACCGCGCGCTCAGCCCCGAGGCGGCCCGGATGTTCCGGCTGCTGTCCTGGTTCCCCGGCCAGGTCATGGAGGTCCGCATCGGCGCCACCCTGGCCGCACTGCCGATCCCCAAGGCACACGCGCTCTTCCGCGAACTCGCCGCCGCGCACCTGGTCGAGGAGATCCGCCCCGGCGGCTACACCTGGCACGAACTACTGCGCGCCTACGCCGCGGAGTTGATGGCGGAGATCGACGGCCCCGAGGAACTGCTCGCGGTGCGCGGCCGCGGTGCGCAAACCGCGTTGCACACCGCCTACAACGCGGCCCGGCAGCTCTCGGTGCACCCCGACACCGCCCAACTCGGTGAGCCCGCCCCGTTCGTCTACCCGCGCAAGTTCATCGGCCACAACGACGCCTTCGCCTGGTTCGCCAACCACCACTCGGTGCTGATGACCATGGTGGAACGCGGGATCAGCCTCGGCGAGGCACGCGCCGCGTGCAGCCTGGCCTGGTCCATGCGGCACTACCTGGACTGGGCCGGGCACTGGCGGGACCTGGAACACGTCAACCGGATCGCCCTGCAAGCCGCGCAACGCATCGGCGACCGCGCCGCCGCCGGGTACGCCCACCGCGGCCTGGCCAGGGTCGACTGCCACCACTACCGCTTCGAGCAGGCCAACGCCCACCTCGACGAAGCCCTGGACTGCTTCGCCGAGGACACCCTCGCCCGCGCCTACACCCTGCGCCAGTACCTGGGCGTGCGGCAGCTGGAAGGCGACTACGCGGGCGCGCTGGTGCAGGCCACCACCGCCATCGACCTGTTCCGCCAGGCAGACTGCGCCATCGGCGAACACGGCGCCCAGCTCGGCGTGGCCTACAACCAGATCCGCCTCGGCCGGGTCGAGGAAGGCCTCACCACAGCCCTGGACGCGTTGGAAGTACTGGAAAACGCGGGCGAACTCTACGGCCTGTCCTCCGCACTGGACACCGTCGCCGGGGCCTACCAGCGACTCGGCCAGTACCAGGCCGCCGCCGAGTACCGCAGACGGCACGTGGCCTTCAACCGGGAACTCGGCCACGGCAGCGACCTGGTCAGCTCCCTGTTGCACCGCAACGTGACCAGCGGCCTGATCAACCTCGCCGAACTCCACCACACCATGGGTGAGCAAGCCGAGGCCGACGCGGAACTGCGTGAGGCCATGACCCGCCTCAGCCGCGAACTCGCCGAGAGCTACCTGGCCATCAGCCGCTACGACGAAGCCAAAGCCACCCTGCGCGCCACCCTGGCCAACCTGGACGACTTCCTGGCCGAACCCGACGGCGCGGACTGGTACCCGCGGGCGATGAAGGTGCTGCAGAAGACGGCGGCCATCGCCGAGGAGTTGGGCGTGGGCGCGTACATCCTGGACAACTGATTGGCCTGGTTGCAGCCCTCCGCACAGCCAAGTTCAGCCCTCGATCAGCGGCAGCGCGGCGAAGGTGTGGTGCTGCCAGATCAGCCGGGACGCCTCCTCCGGGTAGGCGGTGATCGTGGGCTCGGTGTCGAAGAGCTGAGTCAGGCGCAGCTCGCTGTCGTAGGCGGGCCAGCCGGGATCGCCGTGCGTGGCGAAGGCCGTCCAGGCCGCGCGCAGCTGGGCGGAGACCGTCGCCGCGGCTGTGGGGTCCTCGCCGATCAGCGCGGCGGGTTGGCCGCGGTCCAGGTTGCCGAAGACCAGGGGGACGTCCAGGCCGTGGCAGGCGCCGAAAATGCCGTCCATGCCGGTGGCGGTCCAGGTCAGCTCGAACAGGTGGACCCGGCCGCCCGCGCCGGCCTGGGCCTGGGCGAGGTGGAAGGAGGGCATGCGGAACAGCCAGTCCGAGTTGACGATCTCGTGCAGTTCCTCGGGGCCGGCGGCCGGGAAGCTGGTGCGGTAGCGGTCCGCGCCGTCCGGTCCGGGGGCGAAGGTGGCCAGTGCGGTGGCCGCCTGGTCCTCGGTCACCAGGCCGAAGATGCCCTCGACCACGTTGAACAGCCGCTGTTCGTCGCGGGTGTGGCCGACGATGAGGTCGATGCCCCGCGCCGAACCGGCGGCCACGGCTTGCCACGGGGAGGTGGGCAGGACATCGCCGTCGACCACGGGGGAGAACGGGATCTGGCGGTGGGCGGCCTGGCCCCAGCGGTGGGTCCAGTCGCCGATCTTGGCCATGACCGCGTCACCGGCCGCGGCGAACTGGGCCGGGGTGGCGGTGGACAGGTCGGCGATCGTGGGCCGCAGAACCAGTTCGGCGGCGGCGACGGTGGCGATGTCGGCGGCCAGCGCGGGGGTGAAGACGGTGCCCGGTGCGCTCTGCACGATCGCCCGGTGGAACAGGCCGGCTGCCCTCGGCATCGCCAGCAGGCAGGCGATCGAGCCGCCGCCCGCGGACTGGCCGAAGACGGTGACCCGGTCCGGGTCGCCGCCGAAGGCCCGGATGTTGTTCCGGACCCATTCCAGCGCGGCGACCTGGTCGAGCAGGCCCCGGTTGGCCGGCGCGCCTTCGATCTGGGCGAAGCCCTCCAGGCCGACGCGGTAGTTGAAGGTCACCAGCACGACGCCGTCGCGCACCAGCCGGCCGCCGTCGTACTCGGGCAGTCCGGACATGCCGAAGGCGTAGGCCCCGCCCTGGAACCACACCATGACCGGCAGTCCCGCGGCCGGGCCCGGTTCGGGGGTGAAGACGTTGACGGTCAGCCAGTCCGCGCCCGGAGTCTGCTCCGCCAGGGCATCCATGCCGAAGAACCCGGCCTGCGGGGGTGGAGGCCCGTAGGCCACGGCCTCGCGTACCCCATCCCAGGGCTGGACCGGTTGTGGTGCGGCGAACCGCAGCCTACCGACCGGTTGGTCGGCGAACGGAATCCCGCGGAAGACCGCCACGCCAGCCTCCCGGCTGCCCCGCACGGCACCGGCGGCCAGGCGAACTTCGGGCTGGGTTCCGGACGGCGTGGACGTGGCACCAGACATCGGGTTTCCTCTCGTGGCGGGCCGGGCGCCTGCGACAAGAGCCGCGGCGGCCAGGGCGGTGGGATCATCCACGCCGGGTCCTGACCCTGGCCACCGAATTACCGCGGGCCGGAATTCGTTGCCCCAAAGGGCGATTCCGGGGGCGAACCAGGTGTGGGCGGCGGTGACAGGAACCGGACATGCGTGGCGCGCGAGCGGATCGGGCGGGGAGTCTTGGGTGCGTGGCCGTGGCGGGATCCGGCCGGTGAGGGCGAGGCGGGGCGATGCGGAAGAAGCGGCGGAAGGGCGAGGAGCCGGTGCCGCACCGGTTCGCGCTGCCGCCTGGCGTGCGGGAGGCTGCTGCGGCGGCGATGAGTGATCCGCTTGCGCCCCAAGGATCTGGTGGCTCCGAGCAGCCGCCGCCCGCCGTGCGGCGGACACCGGTGTTCGCGAGCGGCCCGGCCACGTTCACGTTGCCGCTGGAGCAGCGGGTGATCGTCAGGGCGATCCGGCCCTTCCTGCGTCCCAGTGATCCGGAACCGCACACCTTGGCGGCCGTGCTCGCTCCGCGCCTGCCTGAACTGGCGGCCTTGCTGCGGGCCAGGGACCACCTCAAGACCGTCAGCAAGACCGTGGCGGGGCTGCGGCTGGAGGCGGCGGCCTGCCGGACGGACCCGGACCTCGACCTGGGCGGGACGAACACCACGGTCGCCGCCGCCCTGGTGCAGCTGGCCCGCCGCATCGCACCCAGCGGCGCCTCCGGCGACAAGGAGCGCAACGACGGCTTCCAGGTGGCGCGCCGGATGTTCAGCCAACGCCTGCGCCAGCGCGCCCAGGAGCTGAGTCCGGGGGAGAACCCCAGTAGCGGCAACTTGCCCCGCACCCCCGTCACGCCCGGCAAACCCCTGCCGCCCAGCCGGAAACTCACCACCCTGACCGAGTTGACCAAGGACCTGCCCAGCGGTGACCGCGCCCGCCACCGGCTGTGGGCCGACCGCCTGACCCCGGCCCTGACCCCGTTCCACTTCACCAGATACCCCACCCCGGCCGACCACCAGGACCTGCTCCGCCACTTCCTGGCCAACCTGCCCGAGCTGACCGAACTCGACGCGATCGGCCACGCCCTGGCCGAGGCCGAGCGCGAGCACAGCCAGTTGCACGTCCAGCTGGCCCCGAAACGGCAGTCCTTCGGCATGTCCTCGGCCGAGGTCCACTGGCGCAACGCACTGGCCCGTCAACTGCGGGCGGAGGCGGAGGCAGTCGGGGTCGGCGGCGCGCTCGGCGTGGGTTTTGGCGCCGCTTTCGACGCGGCCGCCAGCGGCATTGTGCAGACCCTGCGAGATCTTGCCGATCGGCTGACCGTGCACGGGACCCGGCGGCGTTCTGGGTGCGGGAGTTGAGGCCGGACAACAGGGTGATCGGTCGGATACGCCGGGTCGGTTCTGCCGGTACGCCCATCCTGGTTAAAACCCTGTCCCATCCCGGTCACCATGACTGTCGACATCGGCGAACACTCGGGAGGGGTCAGGGGTGTTCGTTGTGCACCCGCAGGCTGAAGCGGTCGCCGCGGAAAAGCGAACGGACCCGGTGCACCGGGGCCCCGGTCCGGTCGTAGCCGATCCGGTCCAGCGCGAGCATCGGCACCGTCGGCGCGACATCCAGCAGGGTGGCCTCGTGCGGATCGCACAGCGCCGCGCTGATCTGGTCCACGGTCCGCGCCACGGTCACGTCGTAGTGCTCGCGCAGGCAGTCCAGCAGCGACTCGGCCGGGTCGAACACCGAGGTCAGCCCCGGGAACCGGTCGGCAGGCAGGTAGTTGGACTCCAGCAGCAGCGTGTCCGGGCCGTTGACCAGCAGCCGCCGCAGGTGCAGCACCAGCTCGCCCGGCGCGAGGTCGAGCTGCAGCGCCAGTTCCAGGTCGGCGGGCAGGTACTCCTGGGTGACCAGCAGCCGCGCTGGGTTGTCCTGGCCAACTTCGGTGCGGTCGCAGCCGGCGGCGGCCAGGTCCTGCACCAGTTTGGGCGCGGCGACGAAGGTCCCGCTGCCGCGCTTGCGGGACACCCTGCCCTCGCTGGCCAGCTCGATCATGGCCTGGCGCAACGTCATCCGGGCCACGCCGAGCCGCTGGACCAGGTCCCGTTCCGAGGGCAGTCCCGCGCCGGGGCCGAGCTGGTCGATCAACTCCAAGATCCGGGCCTTGGCCCAGTAGTACCTCGGCTCCTCGGCCGGGGCGGTCCAGCTCGGCGCGGCGGTGACGGTGATCTGCCTGCCGTCCACGATCAGCAGCACCTCCCGGCCGCGCAACGGGCTGTCCAGCCGCAACCGCAGCGTGGTCAGCACCTCCCGTTCGCGGGCCGGGCCGAACGGGATGGCGGCCAGCCGCACCGTGACCCGCTCCGCGGACTCGGTCCGCTGGTGCGCGCACAGATCCAGGCTGGTGCGCCCGGTGAGCTGGACGATCAGCTCGGCGCCCGCGCCCCGGGTCCACCAGGTGGCGGTGAGCGCGGACGTGTGCGTGGCGACTGCGGGCAAGGACAACGTCATGGCGTACTCCCTGGCGGTGGATCAGCCCGTTCCGGTTTGCCCGACGCTAAGGCCGGGAAGGGGTGCGCGGTGATCAACTGCCTGCACGGGCCCTAACCACTGCCCATTTCAACCACGCCCCGCCATCGAATCAGTGGAATCGATTCGAGAAACCGGGCAAGGGCAGCCGGTTCGCCTGCCAATACCGACGAGTGATTTCCGCGGAGGTCGACCATGCAGGATTTCCGATGGCTACAGGGCCGGGTGGCCGAGCTGGCCGCCGCCGTGTCCGAGGGCGACCGCACCCGCGCGGAGAAACTCGTTGCGCACACCAAGGCCGAAGGCGGGCTCGAAGCCGCCGAGTTCCTGCTGGTAGAGCTGCTGATGCTGATCTCCGGCCAGCCGCAGGCCGACGCCGACCAAGCCTTGGGCTGCCGGTGGGGCGGGGACCCGTGAGGAGGTCCCGGCCCCACCGGAGCCGGGGCGGGCGGTCGGCCCCTGCTGCCGACCGCACGCCGTGCGCCCCGCCCGCTGCGAGGGCTGACAACAGCGTGCGGCGGGGGCAGTTCCGTGCGACACCGAAAGGCTATGCCGGCCCCGGATCGGGGAGAAGGGCGTTGCACCTAAGAACCGGAATACCTGCCCCGGTCACCGCCGATAACCTGAGATAAATTCGGTTGTCAGCCATAATCGCCGGATTTGGCGTGATTGATCCGGATTGGTGAACCGGCGCGGTGGGCTTGACCGCTTGGTGCCACCGCACCCCACCGGCCGCCGCCGGTCTCCACGCTGAACACCATGACCTCAGCCGAGCAGGGCCGCCGCCAGCGGGCGCTCGCCGAACTCACCGCGACCGCGGCGTCCCCGGACGGCCTGGTCGAGGCCACCGTCGGCGCCTTCGGTGACCTGCGCGAACTGGACCTGGACCCCCGCCACCACCGCAGCAGGGACGCCACCGCGCTGGCCGCGACCATCCTGGCCACCGTGCGGGCGGCCACGAGCACCGCGGCCATCGCCGCCTGCGAAGTGCTCGCCCCTGACCTGCCCCCTGACCTCGACCCGGCCGAGGCCGACCTGCTGTTCGGGCCTGCCCTGCACGCACTCGACCACCCCGGACCAGCCGGGCCGGTGGCGGATTCCCGGCCGGTCATCGGCGCGGGCCTGGACGAGGACCGCTGGCGCCACCTGCTGACCGCGCTGCGCGAGCGGGTGCGCGCCGCCACCGCGACCGCCGACTCCGCGGACGGCCTGCTCACCGCCACCGTCAGCGGCCGCGGTGAACTCCTCGATTTGTGGCTTGACCAGCGGATCTACCGGACCTCGGACGCCCGGCGACTGGCTGAGGGCATCACCGGCACGGTGCGCGCGGCCATCGAATCGGTGCGGGCGGACATACGCGCCGACCTCACCGACCTCCTCGACGGAAGGACCCCGCGAGCATGAACCAGCCGAAACCAGACATCCACCTGGCCGCCGGTCAGGTCGAGCCCGCCCTTGCCGCGATGGACACCCAGCGGCACGACCTGGACGTGGCCTGGCTGGACGGCTCGGCCCAGATCAGGGCCGGGGAGGGCGGGTTCGGCCCGATCGACACCCTGGTGCGCGCGTTCCGGCCCGGCTACCTGGCAAAGGCCGACCTGGTGAAACCGGCGGCGGAGCGACGGCAGGCCGACTACGACTCGCTCATCGCGGCCGGGCGGTTCAGCGTGGAGGTCTACCGCCGCGGTGACGACGTCAGCGCCCTCGGCTTCCCCGATTCCCACTAGGCGGCGTCATGGCGATCCAGGAACCGGATTCGGGTCTGTGGAACGAGGTCCGGCCGCGCACCGAATGGCCGGCCACCGACGAGACGATGATGCAGGAGCTGGCCAGGACCTGGGCGAGAACCGGCGCGACCTTCGAGCGGGTCGGCGGCGAGCAGCCGGACGCCCGGCTGGTCAGCGGGTGGACCGACGGCAACGGCGGCACCTTCCGCGACAAGGTGGCCACGCTCCGCGGTCTGGTCTTCGCCAACGGCGTGCGGATGAAGGAGATCTCCTGGCTGACCGAGCAGTACGGCAACGACGTCGCACACGCCAAGACCGAGATCCGCGCCTTCATCGCCAACCGCGAACCCTTCTACCAGCAGGTCAACGGCCTGTTCGGCTTCTTCGCCGACGCTCAGGCCAAGGAGACGCTGCTGCGGGAGGTCGCGAACACCATCAACATCTTCCTCGCCGAGATGGCCGGACGGATCGGCGCCCGTGCGCAGGGCGCGGCCGACCTGCTGCTGCCGGATCTGGTGGACAGCGCGCTGGACCCACCGGAGGGTGGTGGGGTCATCCCGCCGCCGCTGAACCCGAGGGGCAGGGGCCGCCGCGGGGATCGCCCGAAGAACACCGCGCCCAGACCCGACGTGCCCGTGCTGGACGGCGGTTCCCTGACCGGGATCGGGCGCAGGATCTGGGGCAACGGGCCGGACGTGGCCGACGCCCTGCTCGGCACCCGGACGAAGGACGAACTACGCGCACTCGCGAGCCGGAGCGACGCGGCGAAACTACGCGACTTCTACCAGGCCGCCGTCGACACCGACCGCGGCGGCACGACCGCCCCGACGCGGGTGCGACTGGCCCAGGAGATCATTGACGCATGGGATGGGTGAGGACCTGATGGATGACACCGTGCTGCTGAAGTTCGCGGCCGCGCCAGGGGCCACGGTCAGCGTGTCCTTCGAACCGATCGGCAGCTCTTTCTCCTTGAGCGACGGGGATTTCGTCCACCTGCGCACCCCGGCGGCCAACGTGGGCAAGATCGAGGTGGTGGTGTGGCCGAACGGGATCAGCGTGGAGGTGCCCTACCCGGATGAGTACGCGATCCTCAACCGCGACGGGGACGTGATCGACTGGCTCTGACCGGGTAGCCGGGCTCAGCGGATTGCTGAACGCCCTCGCCAGGGGATGAGCGGTCACCGTGCCGTGGGCCTGCCGTTGGCCTGGCAGGGCGGGCGGTAGGGCAGCTCGGCGAGGTAGGTGCGCCATTCCTGTTCGGTGATCGGATCGCCGGTGTCGCGGCAGATCGCGGTGATGACCGCGGTGTCCTCGGTCTGCCAGCGATGCACGAGACGGTCCGCGCCGCCCGCGACCAGCAGGTCGCCGGTGGGGCGGAACCGGGCGGTGTTCATCGGCGAGCCGGTGGTGGCCAGGGTGGCGATGTGCTGGGGCTGCCGGGGATCGCGCAGGTCCCACAGCCAGGTGGTGCCGTCGATGACCGCCGCGGCCAGGATCGCGCGGTGCGGGTGGTAGCTCAGTTTGAGGATTCGCCCGGCCGGGCCGAGCAGCGGGCCGCCGAGGCGTTGCGGCGCGGGGGTGGTGAGGTCCCACAGCAGCACCGTGGCGTCGACACCCGCCATGGCCAGCTGGGTGCCCTCGGCGTTGAAGGTGGCGCTGTAGGCGTAGCTGCGCAGGCCGTCCAGGCGGTGCAGCTGTCGTGGGCTGGCGGCGTCGGTGGTGTCGAGGAGGTAGACGTGGCTGTCCGCGCTGGCCACGGCGAGGCGGTCGCCGCGGGGGCTGAAATCCAGATCGAGGATCACGTCGGTGGCCAGGTGCAGGACCGCGATCAGCTTGGGGGAGCGGGGATTGGCCAGCTGCCACAGGCGCACCCGGTGGTCCCGGCCCGCGGCGGCCAGGATGCTGCCGTCCGGGCTGAGCGCGACCGCGGTGATCTCCTCGCGTGCCTCGGCCAGGACGGCGATGTGTCCGGAGTATGGGGGATCGGTCAGGAGGTAGAGGTGGACCTCGCCGTGGATGGCGCCCGCGGCGAGGAAGCGGCCGTCCTTGGCCAGATCACCCGCGCCGCTGAGGGCCGCGCTGCCCGGCGGGGCGGTCAGCGGCGGGGACATCCGGGCGAGTGGGCCGGGCCGGGAGCTGTCCCACAGGGTGGCGCTGCCCTCGGCGAAGACGGCCAGGCGATTGCCGTCCGCGGTGAACGCGGTGTCCAGCACCGGGGTGTCCGCGCGGGGCGGCAGGGCGGTGGCCAGGGGCCAGCGGCGCAGTGCGCCGTCGGTGGCCACCGACACCAGGGCGGCGCCGTGGCTGGTGAAACCGGCCCAGGTGACCACATCGGGGTGCGGCAGCACCTGCACGGTGGCCAGGGTGGCGGCGTCGAGCACGTGGATGGTGGCGTCGGTGCTGCCCGCGATCAGGTGTGCGCCGTCCGGGCTGTACGCGGTGGTGGTGATCTTCAACTCGGTCAGGTCGCCGCGGCCCGCGGCGGGTGCCGGGGTGGCCTGGGTGAGGTTCCAGGAGCGAAGCCCGCGGTCGTGTGAGCCGCTGACGAGGGTGCGCCCGTCGGGCGAGAAGGCCAGCGCGGGCACCGGACGGGAGCCGGAATCCAGTACCGCCAACGGTTTTCGAGTGTCGCCGAGGTCCCACAGCAGGATCTGGCCGCGGTCGGTGCCCACCGCCAGCCGGTCGCCGCGCGCGTTGTAGGTCAGGGTGCGGGCCACCGTGTCCGACGGCAGCCTGCCGAGCCTGCGCGGCCGGGTGGGTTCGGTGATGTCCCAGCGCACCACCCCGTCATCCCCGGCGGCGGCCACTTCGGTGCCACTGGCGGCGATGGCCAGCCGCTGCACCGGACCGGCCGGACCCTGCGGGAGCACCGCCAGCCGCACCGGCGCCCACGGGTCGGCGATGTTCCACAGCGCGACGGTCGAGGTGGTCTCGCCCACCGCGAGCAGCCGGTCGTCCCCGGACAGGGCCAGTGCGTAGACCATCGTGCCCGGCGTGCTCGCGCGCAGCACACCAGCCCGGATCAGGCGGCCCTCGGCCGGGATCAGCAGTTGCACGGAGCCGTCGGTGGCGTTGCTGACCGCGATCACCCCGTCCCCGGCCGAGGCGGCCAGCGCGGTCGGCCCCGCGCCGCCGAGCAGCCGGGCCGGGATGGGCGCGGCGGGGTAGCTGAGCAGGGCCGAGCGGGCCTCGGTGGTGGGCGCGATCCGGTAACCCGCGATGGCCAGCTGGGCGGCCAGCGCCGGATCGGTGGCCCGGAGTTTGTCCGCGGTCAGCGCGATCTGCCGGGACAGCGCGGTGTCCCTGGCCGCGAGGGCGTCCTCCCGCGCGCCGCCTGCCACCGCGGCCAGCAACCCGGCCACCAGCGCGCCCACCACCGCGGCGGTGGCCAGCACCCGTAATCGCCGGGCCGCCCGGCTCGCCGCGATCTCGGCCTGCCGGGCCCGCGCCACACTGCTTTCCAGGAACGAGCGCTCCACGGTGTTCAGCCGCGGCGCGGCCCGCAGGTGCGCGCGCATCAGCTCCAGCCGCGCGCCACCGGCCAGCGTGGACGGATCGTGACCGGAATCGGCCCAGGTGCGCGCCGCCTCGGTGATCAGCCGCTGCAGGCGCAGCGCGGCCCGGTCGTCCTCGATCCAGCCACGCAGCCGGGGCCAGGCGGTGATCATCGCCTCGTGCACGATCTCCACGCTGTGCTCGGTGACGGTGACCAGCCGCGCCGCGGCCAGCCGGTCCAGCACCGCCGCCGCCTCGGGATCCAGATCCAGCAACTCCGCGCGCGGCACCTGGCGGCGGGTGACGGCCGTGCCCTCCTCGATGGCGAGCAGCCGCAGCAACAGATCCGCGGCCAGTCGCCGCCGGGCCGGGGCGAGCGCGCCGTAGGCGGCCTCCGCGGTCTGCACCACCGCACCGTTGATCCCACCGGAGGCCTCGAAGCCGGCCAGGGTCAGCACCGTGCCCCGCCGCCTGCGCCAGGTCTCGAACAACGCGTGCGCGAGCAGCGGCAGCAAACCGCTGTGCCCCTTGGCTTCCTGCGCCACGGTGGCCAGCAAGGCCCGCTCGACCGACAACCCGGTCACCGCGGCGGGTCTGCTCACCGCGGCGCGCAACTCCTCGGCGTTCATCGGCCCGACCAGCACCTGGTTGCCCGCCAGCAGCGCGGCCAGTTCCGGGTGCTCGGCGCACCGCGGATAGAAGTCGGCCCGCACGCTCAACACCAGCCGCGGCCCACCGGCACGCCCCAGCAGCCCGCGCAGGAAGTCCTCCCGCACGAGGGGTTCGCACAGCGTGTACAACTCCTCGAACTGGTCGACGACCAGCACCTCGGCCGCCGCACCGCCCAGCTCCTCCCGCGGACCGAGCGCGCGCGCCAGATTCGCCACCGGCTCCCGCCCCGGCGTGATCACCACCGCCGGCCTGCCCTCGGCGCGCAACCCGGGCAGCACCCCCGCCGCCAGCACCGAACTCTTGCCAGCCCCGGAAGCGCCCAGCACAAATGTCACCGGATTGGCCCGCACCCGATCGGCTATCTCGGCCACCAGTTTCTCCCGGCCGAAAAACAGATCCGCGTCCGCGTCCCGGAAACTGTGCAACCCCCGATAAGGCGCCCGCCCGGAAGCCGTGTCAGTCCCGCGCGGCACATGCGCATCAGGTGCGGCCGCCGCGGCCCGCCATTTCCTCGTCCATTCCACCTCATCGCCGCCACAGGCCATCGCATAGGCCAGCGCGACCTCCAAGGTCGGCAACTGCCGCCCGCCCGCCGCCGCGGACAAGGTGGACACCGAGTACCCCGAAATCGTCGCCAGCTTCCGGTACGTCGGACTACCTGCTTGCCGCCGCAAGTTCCGCAGTGCCAAGGCAAAACCGGCAACCGACCCCGTGACCGGGTCCAGCGGGCGCTCTGGACGAGGCATCAGCCACCACCCCCCGCGCGGTAGTGTGCGCCCCCGGTTGTCCGGCTGGCAATTGTTCGGTAGAACTACCGGCTACCGAACAATCCGCAGGCCCCCTAGAAATGGCGTTGCCGTGGCAACACGACCTAGGGAGGAAATCCACATGCGCACAATAGCCATTATCGCCGCAGCCGTTTCCCTGATGGGCTCGATGGTGGGCATGGCGGGCACCGGGAACGCCGAACCGGCAGCCCCGCTACTCCAGTTCTCCTGTGCCGGAGTGAGCGATGACCTCTGGCACCTGTGCCAGAACTCGCGCCAGGACGTTCCGGCGGCGAACCACCTGCGGATCGCGGTGCGCGGCTCGCAGGGCAGGCTGGTCAAGTTCCGCGCCCACCGGGCCACCGACAACTCGCTGATCGGCTCGGAAAGCGCCTGCATCAAGGTCGGCGAGCCGTCCTCGATCATCGTTCGGCCACGCGCGCGCGCCGAACGCGTCTACATCCGCGCGCGGCTGTGCGAGGGCGGCGAGGAAGACGTGCACGCCACCACCCACTTCTAGGTCGATCGGAGAGCCAGCTGAGAACAACGGTCGCGCTCGCCGGGACACTGTCCTTGGCAGGCTCGGTGCTGGGCCTGGACGCCGGGCCCGGCGTCCAGGCCCAGCTGTGCACCGGCAGCCGGGCCGGCATCCACGCAAGTCTGTCCTTTTAGGACTGTCAGGCCGGTCCGGAACCCAGGCGGCTCCGGACCGGCCTACTGTCCAGCTCGGCCAGCTCGGTCAGTTCGGGCCGCTTGGGCTGTACCCTCGCGCCCATCGAGACCCCGCGCAGGTGCCGCACCACGAACGGCACCAGATGCGTGCCCGCCCACCGCAGATCCGACCCCAGCGCAACCACCTTGGACGGTTCGGGCAGCGGCGGCAGCGGCGCCTGCCAGTCCTCGGTCACCGGCAGCCCCAGCACCTCCGCCGTGCGCAGCGCCACCCGCCGGTGGCCCTCGGTGGACAAATGCACCCGGTCCGGGCACCAGTAGCGCCAGTCGGTGGTGAACCGGAAAGCCCACAGGTCCACCAGCAGGCAGTCGTGGCGGGCGGCGATGGTGTGCACGTGGGAGGTGTAGACCGCGATCTTGCCGCGGATCCTGCGCAACAGCGAGCCCTGGTGCGGGTCGTAGCCGGTGAAGACCAGCACATCGCACCCGGCGCGGCGCAGCTCGGCCACCACCCGCTCGTAGCCCTCGGCCGCCAGGTCGGGGTCGCCGCCGGGGCGCAGCAGGTCGTTGCCACCGCCGTTGACGGTGACCAGGGCGGGTTTGGCGGCGATGGCCGCTGGCACCTGCTCGGCGTGGATCTCCGAGATCAGCTTGCCGCGGACGGCGAGGTTGGCGTACCGCATCCCCGGGTCGATCCCGGCCATGGCCGCCGCGAGCCGGTCGGCCCAGCCCCGGAAGGTGGCCTCGGGACCGGGCAGGCAGGTCCGGCTGCCGGGGGCGGGATCGCACATGCCCTCGGTGAAGCTGTCCCCGATCGCGACCAGACTGTCCCAGCGCATTCCGTGTCCACCCCTCGCGTAGCTCAGCGTCCATGAGAGCACGCCGCGGCCGTCACCCACCTGGGTGCGAGCCCAAGCCGGACAAGATCACACCGGGGGGTTTCGACTTGCACCTGACGTAACTGGAAGGTTTAGCGTCCCCAGCATGACGATCACGGTTCTGGACACCTACCCAGCCATCCGGGAGATCCTGCGGTCACCGCAGGCCGACCGCCCCGCGCTGTTGCGCGCCATGCTGACGCCCGCCGCGGGCATGTACCGCTACTTCCCCGGCGAGGTCGACCTGGTCGCCATGCACGCGATGTCCTCGGGCTTCCCACTCGACCGGGATGAACAGCGCTGCCTGGACGCCCTGGAAACCCTGCGCCAGGCCGACGCCTGGGGCCGGATCGAGCGGGCCCTGCACCGGGCCGTCGAGGTGCAGCTGGCGGCGACGCCGGGGATCACGGTGCCGGAGCTGACCGTGCTCATCGTGCTCGGTGACCCCGGCGACCCCCACTTCATGGGCCCGAGCCTGGGTATGAACGCCAATGGCAGCGTGTCCGGGTACATCTTCCTCAACTTCTGGCCGTCCCCGGAGAACCTGGCCCGGCTGGAGGCGACCGCGGTGCACGAGCTGAACCACAACCTGCGCTACAGCCCCGGCGCTGTGGTCTGGGACCCGGCGACGGTGACCGTGGGGGAGCAGATCGTCTCCGAGGGCCTGGCCGATGCCTTCGCCCGCCAGCTCTACGGCGACGAACTCGGCCACACCCGCCTCGGCGTGCCGCACCTGTCCGACGACGCGGTCTTCGCCAAGGTCGTCACCGGCCTGGAGATCACCGGCATGCACAACTTCACCGCCTGGGTGCACGGTGACGAGTTCGCCGCCCGCTACGGCGCGACCCCGGTCGGGCTGCCCGCCGGGGCCGGGTACGCGGTGGGCAACCGGCTGGTCGACGCCTACCTGGCCGCCACCGGGCAGACCGCGGCGGCGGCGTTGCTGGCCGATCGCCGCGAGGTGATCGAGACCGCGCTCGCCGCTGCGCGGTGAGGCGTGCGGCCGCGGCGCGGCACCGGGCGCACACCGGTGCCGCGCCACGGGCACACCTGCCGGCCGGACGGGCAGACCGCCGGTCAACTAGACGTTTGCGCAGTTGAGCGGTGCTTTCCTGACACTCCTGCCGGGCGGGCCAGGCCGCCTGCCGAGGAAAGCCGGCCGCCATGACCGTCACCGAGGAACCCGCGCAATCCGACCACCACGTCGACCAGACCGGCCTGCTGGACTGCCTGCACTGGCCGACCAGGACCAACCCCGGCACCGGCGAGCGCGAACTCCTGATCGGCGGCCAGCTCGGCGCCATCGCCATGCGCGCGGGCCTGGGCGCGGAGACCAACTCGGTGCTGTCCCTGCACATGCTGCCCGTCCCGGTGCTGGGCTGTCCTGGTAGGCCGGAGGAGTGGATCTTCCTCACCGGCCCCGCCGGCCTCAGCCTGCGCCTGACCACCCTCGCCGACCTCTCCCGCATGTCGGTCTGCCTGATCCCGCGACAGACCTGGCTGCCACTGCCACCCGCCGAGGCCCCGAGCCGCGTCCGCTGGGTGGTGCCGCCCTTGCCCGGCCAGACCCTGGCGCCGTGGCTGTCGGTGATCAGCGCGGTCCGATCGACCTCCTCGGTGTCCTCGCACCGGGGCTGAGCCGACCCGCCGGCAATTCGCTTGACCTGGCCACGGGACAACGTTCCACTGTGGCCGGACGCCACAGGCCGTGGTGCCGGTATCGCGCGGAGGCAGTGCCAACAATGGAGATCCGTTCCACGACCGAGGCGGACCTCGACGTCTTCGTCGACACCGTGCACGCCGCCTTCGGGCGCTTCCCGGAAACCCCGGCCGGCGGCGGCGGACTCTGGTGGTCGGCGCTGGAGCTGGACCGCGCGCTGCTCGCCTCGGCCGCGGACGGGCGGCCCATCGGCACCGCCGCCGCGCACTCCTTCGAGCTGACCCTGCCCGGCGCGGTGCTCGCCCCGGCTCCCGGGGTGACCGCCGTCGGCGTCCTGCCCACGCACCGGCGCCAGGGCGTGCTCGGCGCGCTGATGCGGCACCAGCTCACCGAACTGCGGGCGCGCGGGGACTTCCTCTCCGTGCTGCTGGCCTCCGAAGCCCTGATCTACGGCAGGTTCGGCTACGGCCCGGCGACCTACACCCGGCGGCTGACGGTCCAACGCCCCCAGGCCGCCTTCGCACAGCCCCGCGGCGCGGCCGAGGTCCCGGCGACCGGCTCGGTCGAGCTGCGCAAGCGGGCCGACTGCGGCCAGATCCTGGAACAGGTCTACGACCGGTACCGCCGCGCCCAGCCCGGCGCGCTGTCCCGGCCGCACCGCTGGTGGGCGCTGGGCGCCGGGCAGCCGCCGATCGTGCCGGCACCGCGCTACATCGCCGTGCACCGGGACGCCGACGGCGTTCCGGACGGCTATGCCAGCTACTCCCTCGCCGAGTCCGGCACGTTGACCGTCGATGAGACCATCGCCGTCGACGACACCGCGTTCACCGCCCTGGCCCGGTTCGTGCTCGGCCACGACCTGGTCACCGAGGTCGTCTTCAAGCACTTCCCGCCGGAGCACCCGCTGCGCTGGCAGCTCACCGACTTCCGGGCCGGTGAGCTGGGCAACGACAACGACTGGCTCTGGGTGCGGCTGCTGGACATCCCGCGCGCGCTGACCGCCCGCGGCTGGTTCACCGACGGCGACCTGGTCCTCGACGTCGCGGACCCGTTCCTCGGCGAGCACGGCCGCTACCTGCTGACCATCCGGGACGGCAAGGCCGACTGCGTCCCGACCGACCGGGAACCCGACCTGTCCCTGGACGTGCGCGATCTGGGCTCGATCTACCTGGGCGGCACCGCGCCGAGCACGCTGGTGCGGGCCGGGCACATCCGGGCGCACCGTCCGGGCGCGGCCGCGCTGGCCGACGCGCTTTTCCGGGCCGAGCGCACCCCGCACTGCCTGCACTGGTTCTGACCGCGCGGAAAACGGGTTCCATTGCCAGTTTTTGTCAATAAACGAAGGATACTGACGGCCATAGGTTGGCCGATTGCAGGATAAACGAAAACGGGGGCGGTTGGGTGTCGCCCCCGTTTTCCGGTGCTCAATCCTCACTTGCCCTGGCAGGTCAGGACTTTGAACGCGCCGGACTGGGTCTTGGTGTCCACGACCTTGCCGTCCACGATCATCTTGCAGGTCAGCGAGCCGCCCTTCTCGCCGATGGTGGCCATCAGCGTGCCACCCTTGAGCACGCCCTTGACCTCCAGTTCCTTCTTCCACGGCAGGGCGGTGACGGTCTCCTGCTTCGGGTTGAGCACCTCGCCGTAGCTGACGTCGGCCTCCTTGGCGGTGCCGGTCAGCTCGTACACCGTCTTGGCGGGCCGCTCCCACTCGTTCTTCAGCTCGGTGGCCTTGTCCTGCACCTCGTTGATCGCCTGGCCGGCGATGACCATCCAGGTGACGCACATGCCCAGGCCCACCACGGAGGCGACCAGGCCGGTGATGGCCAGGCCCTTGTTGGTGGCGGTCCTGTTCTTGACCTTGACCAGGCCGATGACGCAGAAGATCACGCCGAGGATGACCAGCGGCCAGGCGATCACGCCGACCAGTGGAATCAGGGAGAAGACCAGCCCCACCAGGCCCAGGATGAAACCGGTGAGCCCCAGGCCGTTGCTGGGTTTGGCCGCCACCGGGAATTGCTGCTGCGGTTGCTGCTGAGCGGGCGGGTGGGGGAACTGCTGGGACACGAACATTTCCTCTCGAAAGGAATCCGCGGAGTGCGGAATTAGTACCCGGCAGACCCTAGGGGTGGTCGAAAGATTTTTCCAGCCGATGGCGCGAAGAATGCTTACACATGACTTACATCGGTTGTTAGGGGTTGTTCGAGCAGGGTCGGCACCTCAGCCGCCGACAACTTCGGTAGGAACTTCGGCGGAAGCTGTCGAGAACCGGTGCCGCCCGTTCGTCAC
This sequence comes from Crossiella sp. CA198, assembly GCF_052078295.1. Lineage (NCBI taxonomy): Bacteria > Bacillati > Actinomycetota > Actinomycetes > Pseudonocardiales > Pseudonocardiaceae > Crossiella > Crossiella sp. CA198. The sequence continues at coordinate 59,084 of NZ_JBQJIM010000030.1, read as the reverse complement.
CTGGACGAAGCAACCCTGCCAACCAAGAGGAGCGATCATGAAGTACGCGATGCTGATCTGCGGCGACGACCGCCAGTGGGCCGCGTTGTCCTCGGCTGCCGAGGAGGACGTGATGAAGCAGGTCTTCGCCTGGTTCGAGCGGTGGCAGCCGGCAGGCAAGATCGCCGAAGGCGGCATCGAGCTGCAGCCCAGGGACACGGCGAGGACGGTACGCGCGGGTGCGAACGGCGAACCGGTGATCACCGACGGGCCGTACCTGGAACTCAAGGAGGTCGTCGGCTCGGTGATCGTGCTGGAGTGCGCGGACATCGACGAGGCCGTGCGGATCGCGGCCACCTGGCCGCTCGCCCCGGGGGTGAGCGCGGTGGAGGTCCGTCCGGTGCTGAGCCGCGAGTAGAGGTGTGGCTGGGGCGCCGGCCTCACCGCCTGCGCCCCAGCTCACCGACCCGGCGCGACATCAGCTCACGTTCGGCCGGATTGGTGGCCAGTTCCAGGGCCCGCTCCGCGGCCGCCAGGGCCTCGGCCGACCGGTCGAGGGTGGCCAGCAGGTCGGCGCGGGCGGCGTGCCACAGGTGATAACCGGCCAGCCGGTACCCGAGCGCGTCGACCTCGGCCAGCGCCGGGGCGGGGCCGATCGCGAACCGGGTGGCCACCGCCCGGTTCAGCAGCACGACCGGCGAGGGGTCCAGTAGGTACAGCCGGTCATACAGCGCTCGCACGTCGGCCCAGCCGGTGTCCTGGTAGGAGGCGGCCAGCGCGTGTAGCGCGGCGATGCCGGCCTGCACCTGGTACGGCCCTGGCTGTCCCAGGCGCACCGCCGCCCGCAGCCGCAGTGCCGCCCGTTCGATCGCCGCCGTGTCCCACAGTCGCCGGTCCTGCTGGTCGAGCAGCACGATGCGGCCCCACGAGTCGAACCGCGCGGCGGCGCGGGCGTGCTGCAGCTCCAGCAACGCGGCCAGGCCGGCGGCCTCCGGCTCCCTGGGCAGCAGCGCGGCGAGTTGGCGCGCCAGCTCAACGCCCTCGCCTGCCAGCTCCCGCCGCTGGGCCGATCGGCCACTGGACAGATAGCCCTCGTTGAACACCAGGTAGATCACCGCGAGCACGGCAGGCAGCCGGTCGGCGTACTCGTGCGGCCGCGGCGGCTCGAACCCGATGCCGCGCTCCCGCAACTGACGCTTGGCCCTGGACAGCCGCTGCGCCATCGTCGGCAGCGGCACCAGGAACGCGGCGGCGATCTCGGCCGTGCTCAGCCCGCCCGCGGCGTAGAGGGTGAGCGCGACCTGGGCGGGTTCGGCGAGGTCCGGGTGGCAGCAGGCGAAAATCATGGCCAGCCGGTCGTCCACCCCCGGTTCCGGCGGTGGTTCCGCGGCCACCCTGGCCAGCTTGTCCCGGCCGACGGCGTCGCGGCGCAGCCGGTCCAGCGCCTTGCGCCAGCCCGTGGTGACCAGCCATCCGGTGGGGCGCTCCGGCACGCCCTCCTCGGGCCAGCGCTTGAGCGCCTCGGTCAGCGCGTCCGACAGCGCCTCCTCCGCCCGGTCGAAGTCGCCGAGCCGACGGCTGAGCGCACCCAGCATGCCAGCCGCGTCCGTCCGCCAGATCCGGTCGAGCAGCTCGGTCACGTCGTCCACCGCACCATGGTGCAGCACCCGCGGGGCCGAGGCAGCTGCTGCCTCCGCTGTGCTGACTGTCCCGACCGGACAGTCCTGGGGGTACCGTGCCCGCATGTCTGGCGAAGATCAGGTAGTGCGGCCGCGTCATGTGCTTTGTGTGCTGGGCTCGGGCCTGGCGCCCATGGTGGTCCAGAACGTCGTGGCCGAGGTCGGGGGACCTGGTTTCAGCGTGGACCCGGAGTACTCGTCCGTGGCGCACGACCCACGGATGCCGGAGGCGTTCCGCGCCTGTCTGGCCACGGCGACCTTCACCGGCACCGACTGGGAATCGTTGTCGGCGCACGATTCCGTTGCCTACGTGCTCTCACCGCCGATGACCCCGGCCACCTCACTCGACCTCTCCCGGCGGATGCTGGCCGTCACCGCCGCGCTGCTGCGCTCCGGCGCCACCGCGGTGAAAAACGAGAGCAGCGGTCTGACCCATGGCCGGGACCGGTGGCTGAGACTGGCGGACAACGCCGCCACCGCCCCAGGCCCGGCCCACCTGGCCGACGCCCTCTACCACGCCTGGGTCAAGCGGCCCATCTCCACCGGTGAGCTGTTGTTCAGCTGTGGCATGCACCTGCTGGCCGCGCCGGATGTGGAGGTGGAGTCCTCCGGGGAGCCCGACTCGCTGGAGGACCGGGTCGCGCTGATCGACGGCCTGGCGATCTACCTGCTGACCGAGCGTCGTGCCCGGGAAATCCAGGAGGGCGAAGGATTCCGGCTCGCCCCCGACGCGCCACGATGGGTACTGCGGAAACGCCCGTGTCACCGGTACGACGATGACGACTTCTTCTTCAACCCGCACGGGTACTGGCGCCTCACACCGGCTGAATCGCCTTGCCTGGCCGAGTAACCGGTGGATCTGCGTGCAGCGCCGGCTCACCACGGGATCAACCCGGCCTGAGCGGCACGAGGTGCGTGTGTGACCCGAACCCGCCCACTGGCCGGCGAAGGAGCCGGTCGGGTGGCCCCTTCGCCGACCGCGCAAGCTGCACGTGGACAAGGGCTACGACGTGCAGGTCCGCGAATGAGCGCGAACAGCAGCTCAGGTAACGCAACGCCCGAAACCGGCGCCGAAACCTTGGCTGTGGGGGATTGTGCAGACGATGATGACGGAACCCGGCGCGTTGCTGTCAGATCGCGAAAGCCGATCCGCGCCGGAGTCGAGTTCAGACCTTCCGGGTTCAGCCGATGTCGCGGCGCTGGAAGGCGGTCACCGCGGTGGCAAGCAGCACTACGCAGCCTGCCGAGAGGGCGAGCAGACCCAGCAGGACCTCTCCAGTCCAGCCCACCTCCAGCGGCTGGGCGCCGAAAGCCCAGTGAAACGGGCTGATCAGGCCGAGCAGCTTGGTGTCCACCAGCGGGGCCAGGCCGCTGAGCAGGAAACCGCCGAGCGCGACCCCGGTGCCCACACCCAGGGCCAGGCCAGAGGAGCCGCTGGCCGCGCCCACGGCGAGGGTGAGCAGGCCGTGCAGCACACCGAGCAACGCCAGTGCCACCGTGCCCGCCAGCAGACGGGCAACGGGGATGTCCAGGCCGGTCGGTTCGCGCAGGACCACCAGCACCACGCCGACCGCGCCGGAGAGCAGGAGGACTTCGGCGAGCACCGCCAGCGCGTGCGCCGTGAGCACCTGCCTCCGGCGGACCGGACCGGCCAGGGACATCGCCAGCACGCCGGAACGCTCGAAGGTCCACGGCAGCGCTCCCGCGCCGATCGCGGTGATCATGACCAGCAGCGGGGCGATCTTGGTGAAGATCTGCGAGGAGACGTAGCCGGCCGGGGTGAGCACGTCCATGCCGAAGAAGGCGGTCAGCTGCGGGGGCAGCGCGGCGGTGAGCGCGCCGAGCTGGCCGCGCAGCGAGGGGTACATGGCCAGGGCGAGGGTGCACATCGCGAGCGCGCCCACGGTGAGGCCGAGCAGGGTGTGGCGGCGTTCGCCCACGGCCCGCCGGAACAGTTCCGGAACCACGCCGGAAGTCCTCACGGCGTTCACCGGGTCACCTCCGCGGCGGGGCCGTAGTAGCGCAGGAACACGTCTTCGAGTTCGGTCTCCGGTGTGCGCAAGGCCAGCACACGGTATCGGCCCAGGGCGCTGACCACCTCGGTGACCGGTCCCTCGACGGCGAAGCGCACCTCCGCCCCCTCATTGTCCACATAGGACACTGAGGGTAGCGGGAGTGCCTGGCTGGTGAAGGCGGCCGCGTCGGCGTGCTCGGCGAAGGTGACCTCGAAGCGGTGGAGCGCCCGCCCGAGCAGCACGTCGGTGCGGGCGCAGGCCACCAGACGGCCCGCGCGCATGATGGCCACCCGGTCGGCGACCCGTTCGACCTCCGGCAGGGTGTGTGAGGAGAGCAGAATCCCGGCTCCCGTCGCGCGGAGTTCGTCGATGATGGTGTGAAACTCCTTCTGCACCAACGGGTCCAGGCCGCTGATCGGCTCGTCCAGCACAGCCAGCCGGGGCGAGTGGGCCAGTGCGGCGATAATGCCGATCTTGCGCTTGTTCCCCGAGGACAGCGTCCGCAGTGGACGGTGCAGCTCGACATCCAGCCGCTCGGCCAGCTCGTGTGCCCTGGCCTCGTGCGGGCCGGGCGCGAGCTGGCGCAGCGCGCGGAGGTGGTCCAGGTTGGCCAGGCCGGTGAGCCTGGGGTGCAACGCGAACTCCGCGGGCAGGAACCCCACCTCGTGATGTGCCTGTGGCGCCTGGGACCAGGCGTCGTGCCCGAGCACGCTGGCTCGTCCGGCCGTGGGCCTGGCCAGTCCCAGCAGCATGCGGATCGTGGTGGTCTTGCCCGCGCCGTTGGGGCCGAGGAAACCCAGGACCTCACCGGGTGCGAGTTCGAGGTTCAGGTCTTCGACCGCGGTCAACGCGCCGAAGCGTTTGGTCAATTGGTGTGTGCGCACCAGAGGGTCGCTCATGGCATACCCGCCCGCCTTCGTCCGTCACTACGGCCGACTCCGGGCGGAGCGGACCGTGCCGACCAGGCTTCCCGGCACACCGGTGACCACCTTGCCCTACGCGGAGTGCCGCGGGCAATCCGCGCTCGCCGCCGACCGTCCGCGCGCTGCTTGCGAATCGATAACGGCCCTGCCTGGCCGATCCTTACGCCGTCTTGACAGGTGAGCGCTCGACGTTGCGCTGAACAAGTGTTTAGTATCCTGTTCATGCGTTCAGTCGAGGATCTCAGCGCGCGGGCCCGGATTCGGGACGCCGCGCTGGCCCGTTTCGGCGCCGACGGGGTCGCGGGCACGAGCGTGCGCGCGGTGGCCGCCGATGCCGGGGTCTCACCCGCGTTGGTGCTGCACCACTTCGGGTCCAAGGACGGATTGCGGCAGGCCTGCGACGAGCACGTGCTCGCCCTCATCCGCGCCGACGGCGAGGACACCGACCCGTCCGATCTCGGCGCGCTCGCGGACATGCTGGAGTCGGCGACTCCGGTGCGCCGTTACCTCGGCCGGGCTCTACTGGACGGCTCACCCGCCGCGGCCACCGTGTTCGCCGAGATCGTCGAGCGCACGCAGCGGTGGCTGGCCGACGGCGAGGCGCGGGGCTGGGTGCGGCCGAGCGAGGACGCACGGGCGCGGGCGGTGACCTATGTGTCCTGGCTGCTGGCCCCGCTGGTGCTGGGTGAGCAGGTCGGCAGGCTGCTCGGCGGTGACGTGGCCGAGACCGCGACCTCGGTGCGCGGGGCGCGGGCCGGGTTGGAGATGCTGACCCACGGGCTGTTCGCCGATGACCGGTGGCTGGCGGCGTTCACCGCGGTGGCCGGGAAGGAGCGGGGCCGGTGAAGGCTTTTCTGGTCACCCACGGCACCCGGGGCGACGTGCAACCGTTCCTCGCCCTGGCGGTCGCGTTGCGCGCGGCCGGGCACCAGGCGCGGCTGGCCGCTCCGGCCTCCTTCGCCGCGCAGGCGGCCGAGTACGGCGTGGACTTCGCGCCACTGGACGAAGGGCCGAACCGCCTGCTGACGGATCCGGCGGCGCGGGAGGCGATCGAGACCGGCTACCGGGGCGTGCGGGGCAAGATCAGCGCGGTGCGGACCCTGCGCCGGATCAAGCCGCTGATGTCGGCGGTGCTGCGCGATCTGGGCCGGGCCGTGTGGTGGGAGGCCGATGTGGTGGTGCATTCGCCGTCGCTGCCCGCCCAGCACGTGGCCGAGCTACTGGGCGTGCCGGCTGTGCTGGCGACCCTGCAACCCGGTTGGGTGCCCACCGCGTTGTTTCCGTGCCCGATGGTGCCGCTGCCCCGGCTGCCGACCGCCTTCAACCGGGCCACCTACCTCGCGGTCTCGGGCACGCTGCGCGCCCACGCCGGGGTGGCCAACGCCTGGCGCACCGGGCAGCTGGGCCTGCCCGTGCGGCGCGGCGGACACGACGTGCTGCACGAGCCCGACGGAGCGGATCGCCTTGTCCTGCAGGCGTTCAGCCCGAACGTGGCGCGGATTGACCCGGCGTGGCCGGAGGCGGTGCGCACCTCCGGGTTCTGGTACCTGCCCGCAGCCGAGGACTGGACACCCCCGCCACGGTTGAGCCAGTTCCTCGACGAAGGTCCGCCCCCGGTCTACCTCGGTTTCGGCAGCATGGCCGGTCAGGCCGAGCGGACCGGGGCGGTCGTGGCCGAGGCGGTGCGCCGGGCCGGGGTCCGCGCGGTGCTGGCCACCGGCTGGGGTGGCATCGCCGCGGTCGGGGACTCGCCCCGGGTGCTGGTGATCGAGGCGGCGCCGCACGACTGGTTGTTCCCCCGGATGAGCGCGGTGGTGCACCACGGTGGTGGCGGGACCACCGGGGCGGCGCTGGCCGCCGGGCGTGCGCAGGTGGTGTGTCCGTTCGTGGCCGACCAGCCGCACTGGGCGGAGCGGATGCACTCCGTCGGTGTGGCCCCGGTCCCGGTGCCCCAGCAGCGGCTCACCGCCGAGGGCCTGGCCACCGCGATCACCGCGGCCGTCGGGGACGCGGCCCTGGCCCGGCGGGCCGAGGAGCTGAGCCGGGTGGTCCGCGCCGAGGACGGGGTCACCTCGGCGGTGCGGGCACTGGAAGAACACCTTGTCCGCACTGCGAGGTAGCGGAATCCACAATGGACACCGCAGAGGCGGTGGCAGGAAGAACTCCGCCTGCTGACTCAGCCACCGGCCAGCTCCTCCAGCACGCGCAGCACCGGCGCGGCCCCGTCCTCGGCGCGTACCCGCTCGCCGAGGACACGGGCTCGATCGGCGAAGGCGGGTTCGCCGACGGCCTGACGGATCCGCTCGGCCAGTGCGGGCGCGGCCAGCCTCTTGAACGGCAGCGCGCCGGGGCTGATCCCCAGCCGGGCCAGCCTGCCCGCCCAGAACGGCTGGTCGAAGGCGACCGGCACCGGCACCGTGGGCACCCCGGCGCGCAGCACGGCGCCGGTGGTGCCCGCCCCGGCGTGCTGCACGAGCGCGGCCATCCGGGGAAACAGCCAGTCGTGCGGGATGTCGCCGACTGTCAGCACATCGTCCCCGGCCGCGGACAACCCGGCCCACCCTGCCTGCACCACCGCGCGCACCCCGGCCTGGCGGGCGGCCTCGGCCACGATCCCGGAAAGCCGCTCGCCCTCGCCGGAGGCCATGCTGCCGAGCCCGATGAACACCGGCGGCGCACCGGCGGCGAGGAAGTCGGCCAGCTCGGGGGCGGGCCGCCACTCCGGCGGGGTGGGCTGCCACCAGTAGCCCGCGACCTCCGCGCCCGGCCGCCAGTCAGCCGGTCGCGGCACGACGAGTGGGCTGTAACCGTGCAGGATCGGCCACCGCTCATCGGCCAGCATCGTGCGCCGGATGCGGCCGATGCCCACCGGTGGCAAGCCGATCTCCCGGCAGAACCCTTTGAAGTCGGCGTCGAAGGGGGTCGGCGCGAACAGCACCGGCTGGTGCAGGTTCCGGTTGCCCCAGCGGCCGAAGTTCCGGTCACCGAACAGGGGCAGCGGGAAGTCGCCGGTCGGCACGCTCGGCCACAGCTCCAGGCCCACCGTGGGAATCCCCAGCGCCTGACCGGCCAGGTAGCCGTGCATCATCGGCGCCCGCGCCAGCAACAGCACCTCCGCGCCCGCCGCCGCGGCGAGCACCGCCTGGCCCATACCGATCATGAACCGCTTGCCGAGCCTGAGCTGGGCCGGGATCGCCCGCAGCGTGGCGCCCGCCTTGGTCCAGCGCTGACCGTCGGCGGAGGCCATATCGGCCTTCATGTCCCCCGGCAGCGGCCGGAACGCCAGTCCGGCGCCGGTGACCAGCTCGGCCGAGGACTGCTGGGTGGCCACGGTCACCTCGTGCCCGGCCGCGTGCAGCCGGACCCCCAGGCCGAGGAAGGGCGCGACATCGCCACGGGTGCCCACGGTCATGATCACAACTCGCATCGGGTCCTCCAGGAAGGTGCGGGGCGCGGAGGACGGCGCCCTCCGCGGGTCAGGTGTCGGGCACCTGGCCGGGCGGGTCGGTGACGTAGCGGAGGTAGGAGTCGAGCAGGCGGCGTTCGGTGAGCAGCCCGTCGGTGTAGATCTCCAGTGCGGGCAACGTGATCGCCTCCGACAGCGCCCGCACTGACTCGGCCAGACCGGCCTCGCCCGGCGGGGTCAGGCGCAGGTGGACCAGCAGCGCGCCGACGTTCTGCAGCACCAGCAACCGCGCCCGCGCCGCCGGATCCCGGCTGGGCCGCACCTCGCCCCGCGCCTCGGCTTGCGCGAGGTGCCGCTGGACGTCGGCGATCATGTCCGCCAGGAACGCCGTGGCCAGTTCGCCACCGGCGAGCAGCGCCTGCACGACGTAGGCGACGAGGACCGCGTCGCGCGCCGCGGTGAGCCCGCCGAGGAAGTCCGCGGGACTCCGGCCGGTGATCGCCGGAGCGTCCCTGATCAACCGCAGGACGTGCTCGTCACAGGCCGCGCGCAGCGCGTCCTTGGACCCGAAGTAGTGGATCACCAGCCCGGGGCTGACCCCCGCGGCGGTGGCGATGGACCGGACGGAAGCGCCGAAGCCCTGCGCGCCGAAACAGCCCACCGCCGCGTCCCGGATCCGCTCGATCACCGCGGCCCGATCCGGCTCCGCCTGCGCCACGCTCACGGTGACCAGGTTAAACACGTGTTCAACGAGTTGGCAAGGGTGCTCAGGCCGGTAGCAGGCCCGCCTGCCGGTAGACGGCCTCCAGATAGCGGAGCGCGGTGTCGGCGTTGAGTGGCTCGGGCTGGATCACCCGGTACATCACCGCGCCGACCATCATGTCCATCAGGACCTCCAGGTCGGCCTCCGGCGCCAGCAGGCCCTCCCGCTGGGCGCGTTCCAGCAGCAGCCGGGTGGCGCGCCTGCGCGGCAGCACGTAGTGCTCCCAGTAGGTCGCCATGATCGTCGGGTGGGTGCGGCTGGAGCCGTAGACCTGGGCGATCAGACCGTGGAAGTGCGGGTCGGTCAGGGCCGCCGCCGCGCTGGGCAGCAGTCCGCGCACCAGTTCGGGCACCGGCAGGTCAGCGAAGTCCGCGGCGGTGGGCTCGGGGATCCCGGCCCGTGAGGTCTCGATCGCCGCCGCGATCAGCTCCTCTTTGCCGGCCCACCGCCGGTAGACGGTCAGCTTGCCGACCCCGGCCTGCCGGGCGATCGCCTCGATGGACGCGCCCTCCACGCCGCGTTCGACGAACAACTCCAGCGCTGCCCGCAGGATGGCCGCGTCGGTCTCCGGCGCGCGGGGCCTGCCGCGGCCCCGCCTGCCGTTGTCCGTGGTGCTCGTCTCCGGTCCGCTCATCCTGCCCTTCCGTGCCGCAACGCGGTGTCCAGCCATCGTTCCAGGCCGCCGGAACCGGGTTCGCCGCGCCAGGCCAGGTGCGCGTCCGGGCGGACCAGCCACACCTGCCCCGCCGGGACCTCGGCGCAGACCAAGCCGTGGACGCGGTCGCCGAGCAGCTCCCGCGCGGCGGCCGCGGGCGCGGCGGCCGTCGTCCCCGAGCCCAGCACCGCCCAGTGGTCGCCGAGTTCGGCGTGCAGCCGGGTCGCGTTCCCGTCGCGCAGGCAGCTCAGGTCGGGCACGCGGTCACCGGGACGGGGCCGCGCGCCGAAGCGGCTGCCCGGTCCGGCCAGCGGGCCGCGCCGGTAGGAGACCCACAGCTGGGCGGCCAGCGCGGTGGCCCAGCGCTGGACCGGGGGCAGGTTCACCACCGGGGACATGATCCGCTCCCGGAGGAAACGCGCCAGTACGTGGTCGCTGGTCTGCAGGCGGGTGTTGGCGGTGGTGCGCTTGAGGACCTCGGTGGCCAGCGGGCGGCGCTCGGCCTGGTAGGTCTCCAGCAGGGCCTGCCCTGCCCGTCCGCTGACTACCAGGGCGAGTTTCCAGGCCAGGTTCTCCGCGTCGCCGATGCCGGTGAGCATGCCCTGTCCGCCCAGTGGGCTGTGGATGTGCGCGGCGTCCCCGGCGAGCAGGATCCGCCCGCTGCGGTAGGTCTCGGCCAGCCGCCGGTGGATGCGGAACACCGAGGCCCAGGCCGCGTCCCGGATCTGGATGTCGCTCATGCCGGTGCGGTGGGGGAGCAGTTCGCGGAAGCGGTCGAGGATCTCCGCCTCGTCGAGCTGCCCGGGGGCCGAGCCGGGCAGGTAGGTCATCAGCCGCCACAGGTCCTCCGCGCCGCCGACCTCGCGCATGGGCAGCGCGCCGATCACGCCGTCGCGGTGCAGCCACACCACGGTGCCCGCGCGATCGGAGCCCGGCCAGTCGATGTGCACGTCGGCGAGCAGCCAGGAGTCGGCCACCGGCGCGCCGGGGAAGCCGATCCCGGCGGCCTTGCGCACCGTGCTGTGCGCGCCGTCGCAGCCGATGACCCAGCCCGCGCGCACTGCCCGCCCGTCGCCCAGCGTCGCGGTCGCCCCGTCGGCGTCCTGGGCCACCGCGGTGACCGGCATGCCCCACTCGACCTTCCCACCGAGTTCGGCCAGCCGGTCGCGCAGCCGCGCCTCGATGGTGGCCTGCGAGGCCAGCAACGCCGGGCGGGCGGTGCCCAGACCGACATCGCCGAAGCGGACCTGGCTGATCGTCTGCTCGCCGAGCTTGACGGTGATCCGCAGCGCCGTGACCGACCGTTCGACCAGGTCGCCGAGCGCGCCCAGCCGGTCCAGCACCTCCACGCCGCGCGCGTGCAGGATGTTGGCCCGCGAGGTAGCAGCCGGTCCCTGCGCGCCGTCGAGGACGCGCACCGAGACACCGTGCGCGCGCAGCCCGCAGGCCAGGGTGAGTCCGGTCGGCCCGGCCCCCACCACGAGCACTTCCGTCGAGTCCATGATGCCCCCTAATTTATTAACGAGACGGTACCGATAACAAAATTAGACCGCAGTTGGAGCGCCGAGTCCAGTGGTGCTCGCCGTTCCGGTCCCGCTAGTCGATCGCGCCCGGTTTGACCGCGGCCAGAACAGGTCCTCGGAGGAACAGGACGCTCAGCCGCCTACGGCTGCCGCCGACGAGAACCGGCCCGAGGACGATCTCGCGCGGTATCGGCAGCATGACCGGCCGGGTCATCACGACGGTCAACCGGCCGCCCGCCGGGTCGTCGAACTGGATGGTGACGACGCGGCTCCGGCTGCGGACGGTCACCGCACGGCCCGGTCGCCAGCCGCTTCGCCGGAGTGCGCGGGCACGGCGGCGCCACCGGCTGTACCCGATCGTTCCGGCCACGGACAGGGGAGTGCCCAGCACGAAGGCGATGACCATCGGGATGAAGGTCCAGAAAGGGTCGTTGGACACCCCGGGGGCACCGATCCGTTCCGGGTCGGCGCGGTCGTAGAACACGGTGATCGGGTCGCCCGGGTTCAGGACAGGACTGACATCGTTGAGGTTCATCGAGCGCACCCGTTCGATCCCGTCCACGGCGAACCGCACCTCGATCGAATCCGGCAGACCTCTGGCCAGCCCCTGGCGTACCTCGACCACGACGCCCGGCACGCGTGCGCCGGTGGACTCCAGGTCGGCGGACCGGTCCTCCAGCACCGTGGCGCCGGTCATGAAGCCGACGATCAGTGCCAGGCCGGACAGCAGCATCAGGCCACCCCGCAGCCGCAGCCGCCGGACCGCGCGGGTCGCCACCTCCGGCCGTACCCGGTACTCCGACGGCCTGACCAGGTCGTCCAGGCCGCGAATCGCGACGGTGCGCAGCCGCAGCCGCCGGATGTCGCTGAGGTCAGCCTCGATCACGCTGGCTCCTGGACACCGGTTCCTGCCGCCGGACCCGCGCCGGCGCGGCGACGCGACGAGTCATCGGTCCGCTGCCGCTGGTGCGGCGGTCTCGGTGTGGCCGGTGGGCAGGGTGTCGGGTGGTTCGATCCGCAGTGCCCTGGCCACCGGGACGTCGGTGGAGGAGTGCAGCACGATCGAGAGTGCGATGGTGATGGCCACCAGGTCGAAGACGTGTTCCCCGGCCGGGATGCCGGCTTGCAGGGCGAGCAGGCCGTAGATGACCGAGGCGAATCCCTTGGGGCCGAACCAGGCCGCGGCGCTGCGTTCCCTGGCCGGCAGCGGGGTGCGCAGCAGGGAGAGCAGCATGGCCGCGGGCCGCACCAGCAGGATCGCCAGCACCGCCACCGCCCAGTCGCCCACGCTCAGGTGGGAGATGCGTTCGGGGGTGATCAGCGCGCCGAAGACCAGCAGCGCGGCGAACTTGGTGATCTCCGAGAGCAGGTCGCCCAGCGGCTCGAACCGTTCCGCCGCAAGGTGATCCAGGGTGGCCAGGATCGCCCCGGCGGCGAAGGCGGCCAGGTAGGCGTTGGCGTGGGTGAGGTGGCAGGCGGCGAAGACGATCACCCCGGCGGCCAGTGGGCCGAGGGCGTGCAGGCGGGGTTCGGCGGTGAGCAGGCGCAGCCGCCAGGCCAGGGCGATCACCGCGGGCACCGCCACGCCGATGGCCAGGCCCAGCCCCAGTTCCAGGCCGATGGTGGCCCAGTTGGCCTCCCGGTTGGCCGCGGTGGCCAGGAAGATGAGCACGAAGGGCAGCGCGAGGCCGTCGTTGAGCCCGGATTCGACGTTGAGCAGGCGGCGCAGCCGCAGTGGTACGTCGGTGCGGCCGACGATGGCCGAGGCGAAGACCGGGTCGGTGGGGGAGAGGATCGCGCCCAGCAGCAGCGCTGTGGGCCAGTCCAGTCCGGCCAGGTAGTGCGCGGGCACCGCGATGCCGATCATGGTCAGCGGCATGCCCAGACCAAGCGCGCGACCGGACAGGCGCCAGCCTTCACGGAGTGCGCGCAGGTTGGCCCGGCCGCCGTCGGTGAACAGCACGGTGAACAGCGCGATGTCGGCCAGCACGGTGACCATCGGCGAGTTGGGTGCGATCTCGACCCAGCCGAGTCCGCCCTGACCGAGCAGGGCGCCGGCGAGCAGGAACAGCAACGCGGTGGACAGGATCGTGCGCGCGGCGACCCCGGAGAGGGACACGCTGATCAACAACACCACACCGAAGGCGAGCACCAGCACCATGCGGAAATCCCAGTCTCCTTGATCCGCCAACCCGTTGTCGGGGGCGGATGCCGACCAGGCTTCCCGGCGCTCCGCGCGCAAAGATGCCGTAAACGCGCCCGAAGGGCAAACCGGTTCGCCCGATCGGACCGCGATCGCATCCGCCGGAGCGGATCCACTGCGGCGCCGGGACCGTCCGGTTAGGGTGATCCCGGCGAGGCGACGTCTCGTGGTGTGCCGGGAAGTCTGGTCGGCGAGCTGTGTTCGCCGTGCCCGGGAGATCACCGTGTCCACACCCGCCTCGCCTGCCGCTGGAGTTTGTGCACGCGGCCCTTACGCACCGATCCGCGTCAGCCAAGCCGGGGAGCCCCATGTCCGACGGCACAGCTCGCAGTGTCCGCGTGTTCCGCCGAGCGTCCTGGCCGGAGGTCGAACGGGTCCGGGAGATCCTGCGCAGGGAGACCGTCGGCGGCGCGCTGTTGCTGCTCGGCGCGGTGCTCGCGCTGGTCTGGGCGAACTCGCCGTGGGCGGAGTCCTACGCGGCCTTGCGGGAGGTCGAGTTCGGACCGGCCTTTCTACACCTGGACCTGACCCTGCACGCCTGGGCCGCCGACGGCCTGCTGGCGATCTTCTTCTTCGTCGCCGGGCTGGAGCTCAAACGCGAGTTCGTCGCCGGTGACCTGCGTGACCCCCGGCGGGCCGCGGTCCCGGTCGCGGCCGCGGTCGGCGGCGTGCTCACCCCGGCCCTGATCTTCACCGCGGTCAACCTGGGTGATGCCTCGGCCCTGCGCGGCTGGGCGATCCCGACCGCGACCGACATCGCCTTCGCCCTGGCCGTGCTGGCGGTGATTGGGCACAACCTGCCCTCGGCGCTGCGCACGTTCCTGCTCACCCTGGCCGTGGTGGACGACCTGATCGCGATCGTGATCATCGCCGTCTTCTACACCGGGGAGTTGTCCGCTGGGCCGCTGTTACTCGCGCTGATCCCGTTGGCCCTGTTCGGTTTCCTGGTGCAGCGGCGGGTGCGCTCCTGGTGGCTGTTGCTACCGCTGGCCGCGGTGACCTGGGCGCTGGTGCACGCCTCCGGGGTGCACGCCACCGTGGCCGGGGTGCTGCTGGCCTTCACCGTGCCGGTCATCCGCCGCTACGGCGAGGGGCCTGGGCTGGCCGAGCATTTCGAGCGCCGGTTCCGGCCGATCTCGGCCGCGGTGGTGGTGCCGGTGTTCGCCTTCTTCGCCGCCGGTGTCACCCTCGGCGGCCTGGACGGCCTGCGCACCTCGCTGTCCGACCGGGTCGCCGTGGGCATCATGGGCGGGCTGGTGCTGGGCAAGGTCATCGGTATCACCCTGGCGACCTTCCTGGTCTCCCGGTTCACCCGCGCCGAGCTGGACAGCGACCTGGCGTGGGTCGACGTCATCGGGCTGGCGCTGCTGGGCGGGATCGGGTTCACCGTCTCGCTGCTGATCGGCGAGCTGGCCTTCGACGGCACCTCGCACGCGGAGAGCACCAAGGTCGCCATCCTCGCCGGGTCGATCCTGGCGGCGCTGCTGGCGACGATGGTGCTGCGAGCCCGCAACCGAGCCCATCGACGGATCTGCGCCGCAGAGGAGATCGACTCCGATCAGGACGGCATTCCGGACGTGCACGAGAACGACCGCTGAGCCACCCGTGTGCTTGGCTCCCTGACCGAACGAACCCAAGCAGCACAACAGGAAACAGCTCGTCCCAACCACACACCCAGCCGCGAACCCCGGGTCCGACCCAGCCGGATTCCAGCCCCCACCAGACCCGCCGCGCCGACCAACGCCGCACCCGCACCCAATCCAGGGGCGCTCGCGGTGCGCGCGGCCCTGACCCAGCTCGGCGTGCCCTACCGGTGGGGCGCGAGCAACCCGGGCCGCGGCTTCGACTGCTCCGGCCTGACCCAGTGGGCCTACCGGCAGGCCGGGGTGGCGATCCCTGCTCGACCTCGGTGAGGCAGGCAGGGTTAGAGAACAGGCCGAGTTGGCCGTTCGGCTGGCCTCGCTCCGCGGCCGGTGGCTCGCCAAGCAGCGGGCTCAGCTCGTGCTCGGCCTCATCGTCAACCCGCCGGTGCCGGTGATACCGGCATGATTCCGTTCTGACACCCCGAATCCGCAGGCTCCACGGTGACAAGCACTTGCGATCGGAGTGTCCGGGCATGCGCAGAAGAATGGTCAAGGCAACAGTGGTGGCGGCCATGAGCACCGCGATGGGGGCGACCCTGCTGGCCGGTCCCGCACTCGCCGCGGCCGGCGTGGAACCGCTGGGCGGCTGGCGGCCGTTGAAGAACGTGCAGAGCAAGCTGTGCGCCACGGTCAGCGTGGACGCGGCAGGAGATTTTCTCACCCTGCGGGTCTGCGACCTCGACAACACCGCCCAGCAGCTCCTGCCGATGCCCAGGACTGTCGATGGCAAGCGGTACTTCGGCATCTACCACTTTGCCACCAGGAAGTGCGTCACGGCCGACGGCGACGCGGTCCTCCTGAAGGACTGCGCCTACGGCGCCGACCAGCTGTGGACGGAGAACGCCGCCGTGGCGCCCGCCGGATCGTTCCGGGTCACCCATGCCCGGAGTGGCAAGGTGCTGGAGGCACTGGGCACGGGCGAGGGAGATCGGGTGGGGCTCGGCCCGCACCGGGCGGTGCCCAGCCAGCTGTGGCGGACCACCGGCTAGCGCGCTGGATAGTCAGAACGGATCCAGCCTCCGCAGGGTCCGTTCTGACGCCGCCGAGGTTGCGCGGGCAGGCCTGGAGCCGTCAGACCTGCAGTGGCCCGGAGCCGGTCGCTGCCGAGGTCCGCACCACCAGGTCGAGGAGCTGCCGGGCCCGCTCCGCGACCACCCGTTGACCTCGGTCCTGTGCCAAGCCTGCGGCCTGCTCGGCCCGCGCCTTGGCCTGGTCCAGCTCGCCGAGGCCGAGGTGTGCCTGGGCGAGGGCGGTGAGCGCGCCGGCCTCCAGGATGAGCATGCCCCGCTTGTGCAGCGCGGCGAGTGCCTGGTCAGCGTGTGCCAGTGCCTGGCGGGCCGCACCGGTGTGGCACTGGGCCTGGCTGAGTCCGATCAGGGCGACGATCTCGTGCATGCCCCCGTCGGAGTCCCTGGCCATCCGGGCGGCCTCGGTGAACAGCGCGATCGCCGCGGTGTACTCGCCACGCTGGTGGCGCACCGCGGCCAGTACCGTCTGGGCGCCTGCCTCCAGGCGCCGCTCGCCGATCTCCCCGAACAGGCTGACGGCCTCGGTGGCCATGCGCTCGGCCGGATCGAGGTTTCCCGCCTCCTGATGGGCCGAGGCCAGCGTGAACAGTGCGGAGAGTTCGTATATCCGGTCACCGAGGCGTCTGCCCTCCGCGAGGACCTGCTCCTGGCAGGCGATCGCCTCATCCAGCGCACCGAGGTACTTGTGCGCCGCGCCGAGCGCCATCAGCGCGGTCAGGGTCGCATGCCGGTTGTGGCCTTGTCGTCCGAGCGCGATCGCGTCCTGGAAGTGGCCGATGGCCGTGCGCGGCTCGCCCCCCATCATGATCGTGATGCCCAGGTGTGCCAGCACCTGGGCTTCGAGCTGGGACGCGCCCGCTTTCCGGCTCACCGCCAGCGCCCAGCCATGGCAGTGCCTGGCCTCCTGGATACGGCCCCGGACCATGTGGGCCAGGCCGAGGTTGTCCAGCGCCTCGGCCGCGGCCTGGTGCGCGCCGCTGCGCTCGGCCAGCTCGACGATCCGGCGATGACAGCGGACAGTGCGGTCATAGTCGCCGACCCGCGCGTGGATCTTGCCGAGGATGTTCAGGAAGAGGATCTGGCTCGCCGGGTCACCCCCGCGGTCCAGTTCGGCCAGCGTGGCCTGGCAGGCGGGCAGCACCTCACCGGCGTGCCAGCGCCCCTGCAGGAACTCGCGCAGGGCGACGGCGAGCCGGCAGGCGCGCTCGGCCAGCCAGGGGCGCCCGGCGGCGAAGACCAGGGCGTCGAGCAGGTTGGGTTGTTCCTCGTCCAGCCAGCACAGCGCCGCGGTCTCGGAGGCGAACCTGACTTCGGCAGGCGCATCCGCCGGGTGCACCCAACGGGTCACCTCGGCGACCGAGTGCTCGTACCAGTCGAGCACCTCGGTGAGCACGGTCCCCGCCTCGCCCGCCGGGTCGTCGGCCTGGGCCAGGAGCACGGCGTAGTCGCGGATCAGGTCGTGCATGCGGTACCGGCCGGGCCGGTGCTGGTGCAGCAGATTGGCCGCGGTGAGCCGGTGGATCGCCCGTGCCGCGCTGGGCTCGATCACCGTGGCCACACCGATCCCGAAGTCCTGTCCGGGCACCACGCCGAGCAGCCGGAACAGCCGGCGGTCGGCCTCGGCCAGCCGGGCGTAGGAGTGGTCGAAGGCCACCCGCACCGCGGTGCGCTGGTCGCCGTCGATGGCGAGCCGGGCGAGCCGGTCCGCCGTGCGCAGCTCGCCGGTGTAATCGCCGATCCGGCAGTGCCGGTCCTTGGCGAGCTGCGCTCCGGCGACGCGAAGAGCGAGCGGCAGGTGGCCGCAGGCCCGCGCCAGTTCGGCCACCGCTTCCGGCTCGGCGCTGGTTCGGTCCGGTCCGAGCATGGCGGTCAGCACGGCGGCCGCGTCGCCGGGGTCAAGCACGTCCAGCGACAGGCGGTCCACGCCGTGGCTGGCGTCGAGTCCGTAGAGGTCGTCGCGGCTGGTGATCAGCACGGCACTGCCCGCGGCTCCTGGCAGCAGTGGACGGACCTGGTCCGGGGTCGCGGCGTTGTCCAGCACGACCAGCGTCTCGCGGCGGGCGAGCAGGCTCCGGTACAGGCCGGCCTGGGCCGCCGGATCGGCCGGGATCTGGCTGGTGGGCGTGCCGAGCGCGGTCAGGAATCTGGTCAGCGCCGTCACCGTGGGAATGGGTGGCTCGGCGGCGAATCCCTGCAGGTCGATGTAGAGCTGTCCACCGGGGAACCGGTCCCGGACCCGGTGGGCGACCTGGATCGCCAACGCCGTCTTGCCCACCCCGGGCGGGCCGGAGACAACCGCGATCGACGGCGTGGCCGCCTCCTGGTCAGCCACGAGCAACTGGGTCAGCGCCTCGGCCTGCTCGCGGCGGCCAGTGAAGCCGCGGACCGCCGCGGGTAGCTGGCTGACCGGGATCGCGGGCGCCGTTTCCGGCGTGGGCTCGTCGGCCAGGACCGCCTGGTGGGCCTGCTGGAGTTCTTCTCCCGGATCGATGCCCAGTTCGGTCCGCAGCCTGCGGTGCACCGTGCGGTAGGCCTCCAGCGCGTCCGCCCGGCGGTTGCACCGGTGCAGCGCGAGGACGAGCTGAGTCCAGAACGCCTCCCGCCATGGGTACTCCTGGGTGAGCTGGATCAGCTCGCCGACGATGTCCCGGTGCCGCCCCAGCTCCAGCAGCACCCGGATCCGCCGTTCCACGACCTGCAGTCTCGCCTCGGCCAGTCGTGGCACGACGTTACGCTGCAAGGACTCCGAGGCGACGTCGAACAGCGCCGCACCACGCCAGCAGCCCAGCGCCCGCTCCAGCAATGTGGACTCGGCGGCGGGGTCCTCAGAATCGCTCGCCTCCGCCGCCGCCGCGGTGAACCGGGCGAGATCGAGTTCGGCGGGTGCCACCGTGATCCGGTAGCCGTCCGGCCGGGTGTGGATCAGCGTGGGGCTGACCGCGTCATCGGCCAGCAGCCTGCGCAGCCGTCCGACGTAGGAATGGATGGTCTTGCGCGCGGTCGGTGGCAGGTCCTCGCCCCACAACCGCTCCGCGAGCTGGTCCAGCGACACCGTCCGGCCTGCCTCAACCAGCAGCGTCGCCAGCAGGGCCCGCAGCTTCGGCGAGCTGACCTCGACCGGCTGCCCGTCGAGCATGACCTCCAACGGGCCGAGAACGCTGAAGGAACGCTCGGGCACAACACCACCTCTTCCAGCCTGCGTCAGGTCGTTCGCTCGAACGGTGCCGGTAGCGCCCTCGCCTCCGTCCTCTGTGGACGATTATCCGACAGATCGGTCAAACCGTGCCGTTGGGCCAGGATCGCCACCCGGTCGCGGATGTTCTCGTGTGGGCTGTGCGCGTACGGGGTGAGGAACTCGCGCAGCGGTCCGGCTGGGCCTGCCGGCAGCGAGTCGTTCTCGGCGATCAGGTAGTACAGGCCGATCAGCGTGCTGTCGTCGCCCTCGTCCAGCCATTGCCGCTGCCGTGCCATGGGCTGGATGGTGAGGTGCAGTCCGGCGATCGCGCCGAGCACGTCGAAGGGCAGGTCATCGGGCAGCAGGTCGTTGTCCGGCCAATGCTCGCCCAGTGCGGACAGCACCCCGCGCACGGCCGAGGTATCCGGCTCGGGTGCGTAGTCGACCTCCAGGGTGAGGTGGGCGCCGAACTCGGAGTAGCGGCAGTCCAGGCTGAGCAGGGAACGGGAGTACAGGGTGTCCGCCGAGGTGTACGGGGTGCGGAACTGGGTGCCGTCCGCGGTGATGTGGTTGCCGGTGTGCAGGGTCCACTGGCAGGTCGCCAGGAACGAGTTGAAGATCAAGTCGCGTTCGATGTCGATGATGGCGCTCTCGGCTGCCGTGACCGGGTCCTCGGCTGGGGCCTCGACGTCGCCGACCACGCCGAGCGGGATGCGCAGCCGCCGGACCTGTTCGTGGTAGCAGGTCACTCGCCCGCCGGGCTCGATGAGCCGGGGGCTGATGAAACGGCTCACGGCGGGCAGGGTGCGGCCGGGCGCCACGTAGCGGGCGTACAGCCCGGTCAGCGTGGCGACCGTGGGCGCGAGCGGGATCTCCACCAGCGGTACCCGGCCGCTGAAAAGCCGCTCGGGCTGTGTCACCTCCGGGCTGAGGGTCTCTCCGTGGTCGTCGGCGAATCGCGCGTACAGCACCTCGGGCTCTTCGGGGCGCAGGATCAGCGAGATGCCCAGGCCCAGCCTGGCGGTGAAACCGCCGATATCGCCGACCCGGATCTGACTGTGCCTGCCTTCAGACAGGTCGGCGGCGGGCAGGAAGCGGAAACCCAGTTCCGCCAGCTCCGTGGCGGTGGACAGCTGCTCGTACCATTCCGGCTTCAAATCCGTTCCCCTCTCTGACGATCGAGCGCCCCAATTCGATGCTGGCCAATTTGTCCGTGCTCGACCGGGACGAAGTCGAGCAGTCGCGCGCTAGTCAGTGGTGCGGGCGAGATGGGTGATGCTGACCCCGGGGGCGACCTGCTGTTCGTCAACGGGGTGGAAGCCACGGCGCTGGTACAGCGTGCGCGCCGGGATGTTGGCCGCCCCCGTGGAAACGGTGCACAGCTCGGCGGGTTCGAGCAGGTCAAGGGCATTGAGCAGTGCGGTCGCGATGCCTGAGCGGTGGCGGTGCGGAAGCACGACGAGCCGGCAGATGTCCAGCGCCTGATCGTCCGTGCGCTGCCAGGACACCGCGCCGACCAGCATGGCCCGGTCGTAGGCGCCGAGAAACGACTCACCGCAGCCGCGTAGTTCGGCAAGCGATTCGTGCAGCTGAGGAATACCGTCAAAGCCGATGAGTTCCGCCTCCATGGCATACGCCAGCCGCTGGAGTGTCCAGAGCTGCCGAAGCGTGTCCTCGTCGGACAGATCGAGCCTGATCAGCGAAAACATTCAGCCTCCTCAATCGAACTCAACTCACGTCAGTTCTTCGTGTGCTCCACAAACGGGAAGGTCGCCCAGCCGTCGAGCTGGGCGACCTTCCCGATTGCCTACCGCGAACGGGTTCCGCACCACCGGGCAGCAGCCTTCGGTCAGGCGGACTGGTGAAGTGTGGTAGGTGCGGGTGTCTGCTGGGAATCAGCTTGGTGTCACCTACTGAGGTGCGGCCGTCACCGCGCTACCCGGCGAAGCCTCAGCATGGACTCTCCGGCGTACCCGCACGGCTCGGCTACGGCGCGACGTCGGCGTAGGTTGCCGAGCCGGTAGGGCGACCCGTTCTTGCGCATGCCGCGGCTCGGGGCGCACCGTGAGTGGTCGAGACCGGGCACCCATCAGGCCCTGAGCCAGGCTCGCGGAGCAGGTGACACCAGGGTGATTCCGTGCTGACACCGGTGGATGTTTGGCTCGGACTCGTTGAGTCTGTCCGCCTGATGAGTTGTCGCTTTACAGTTAGGATATTGCTGATCTCATGAAGAGCAGAATTCGGCGGGTCGCCGCCGCTGGTGCGATCGTCGCTGCCTTTGCCTCGCTCAGTGCGATGAGCGCGGGTGTTGCGCAGGCATCGAGTGACTACAAGTACCGTGGCTTTTACGCGACTCAAGGCCAGTGCAAGGACGCCGGGTTCTTCGGCGCGCAGCAGTTGCGTCACGGTGAGTGGTTCTGTGCACCGAACACGCCGGTTTATGGGGTATGGGGTCTGTTCGCGAAGGACCGCTGATCGCAGGTGCGGTGAGTGAGGGTCGCTTTGCGATGCGCTGGTGCTCGCAAAGCGACCTTTACCTGTTTCCGGCTGCACCAGCTGAGGAAGTGCTAGGGCGTTGTGCGCCAAAGCTGGCTGGGGCTGGTGCGAGAGGCGCCAAGCCGCAGCCGGTCACCTTCACGCACGTTTGCGGTGATTGGTTCCAGTACCTTGCGGCTCTCGGCATGGGCCAACTCGAAAGCCCCGCTGGGTGATTCGACCGGGCGCTCCTGCCACAGTTGCGTGGAGCCGTAGGCGCATTCGGTCAGCGTCACGATTTCGCTGTCGGTTGTGACGCACTTCCTGGAAGCCCAGTGGTAGATGGCGAAGTGCCGCTCAGGTGAGACTGTGATCGATATCGGCAGAAATTGCTGCGCTGTGTTGTGCGCGTCGCAGGCCTGTAGGGCAAGAAAGCTGCCGATCGCATCTGTGGTGACGGTGGCGCATTGCTGGTTCTGCACGTTCTTCAGTGGGCGCTGGTCGCCCATGGGGATACTGGAGCCCGCTGTTGGTGCCGGATTCGCTGTCAGAGTGATCACCGCGACCGCGCTGATGGTCAGCAGCCCCGTCATCTTGAGTACTCTGACAAACACTTTAGGACACTCCGATCGGAAGCCTGACTCGATGGGCGGGCTGCCCTGATTGCGGCCGGTAATAGTGAGAAGCAATCGCGTCTTCGGTAGCAGCGAAGTGCCGCACCGGTGCGCTGGGCGGTCACCCGCGATTCTGCGGAGCCGGGGCATCAGATGGGTGTCAAGCCGGTGTCATCAGGGCCTGCCCGGCCGGTGCACGCTCCGTCGCGGCCCCGGGCCCGCCCGGCTCATACCGGGAGAAAGGCCTGGTCAGTCTCGCACTGTCCGCTTGGGCAGGTGGCCGTACCGCTGGCGGTAGCTCTGCGCGAAACGTGCTTGGTGGTAGAAGCCCCAATTCGCGGCGACCTCGGCGATCGTGCCGCGGATTTCGCCTTTGCCGATCGCGATCAGTTCGGCGTGGACTTTGGCCAGCCGGACCTGCCGGAGGTACTCCATCGGCGTGGTGTCGAGTTCGCGACGGAACGCGCGTTGCAGTGCCCGGACGGTGGTGTGGCTGGCCGCGGCCAGCTCGCTGATCGTGATCGGCTCCGCGGCGTTGTCCTCGCAGTACTCCCTGACTTTGGTCACCGCGGCCGAGTGCGCCCGGACGTGGTGGTCTGTCATCGCATCGGTCAGGGAATGTGGCTGCATGTCCAGGAGCCCGTACAGGAGTGCCTGCCGGAGATGCGAGTCAGTCAATGGTGATGCCGCGGCGAAACCTGACCGGGAAAGGTGGAGGTAGGTCTGGGCGAGCTGAACCCAGGAGGCGATGCCGGGATCGGCGGTGTTGATTTCCGGGTTGAACCGCAGCCGCGTGGCCGGGGTGTCGCCGAGCCGGTCCGCCAGTGCCGCGCGAAAGTCCGAGCCTTGGATACTCAATGTCATCAAGGTGGCGTTGCGCAGCCGGGTCCATCGGTGCGGCTCGTCAGGGCCGAGAATGGCGTGCGGTGACTGGATCTCCTCGCCGTTGACATCCGGAACCGGGTGCTGGACACCGGGTATCGGCAGATGTACCACGTAGACGTCTTCCGGCTCCTCGACCCGCAGTTCCGCGTCGAGGTCGAACAGCGTTTCGTGCGAGGAAAACGAGATCCGCGCGAGGCCGGTGACCGGCAAACGGCCGAACTGGGTGACTCTCAGTTCGCCGTTGTCGCGCGCGCGGGGAGTCCAGCGAAGCTCTTGTCCGCTGAGGTCGATGAGCGCCTTGATCTCTTCGGGATTCGAAGAGCTGAAGACCCGGGACGCGCCGAGATCAGTTGGCCGCGCATGACGTGGCTCGCCTGCCATGAACCACCCCCAGGACGTGACCTTTTCCGGGATCGTAGCAAGTCACCGGGCCTGCGGAGGACAAAACGTACAGAAAGCGACCGGGCCTTTGTCGTTCCGCGGCTGTTGTTGCCGCAACGCGCTGGTTACCTTCGATTTCCGAAGCTCGAGGTGTCCGGCCTGCGTCTGGCCGGCCAGGTCGGTCGTCCCGCCTAGCGGTGCGCGGCTTCTGGGGTGAACCGTCGCCGACCAGCGGCGGTCGACTTGCGGTGACGCCGAGCGTCGGTCACCGCCTGGGGAAACAAAGGGTTCCAATGCACACTACGTGTTCGACTGCGCGCGGTCCGCTGGACGGGCTTGAGCTGGAGACGGCTGGCCGTCTCGCGCTCGGCGACCGCCTGATCACACTCGCGGATCGGGTGTAGTCATGGCCGACTGGGGAAAGACGCGGGAGATCATCACCGCGGCGCTGATCGCCGCGGTGACGGCGACCATGCTGACCACGACGAACACCGCGAAGAGCACCATGGCGAACACCGCGGAGGTCGGGGCGAAGCCGGGTTTCGTCGCCGAGGCGCCGGACGAGCACACGGCCATGATCGCCGCGGCGCGACAGGGCACCAAGGTGGAGATCACTGGTCTCAAGAACGAGCGATCCCGCTTCTTCGCCAATCCGACCGGTTCGGTGACCATGGACCAGTCGCTGATGCCGGAACGAGTCAGGCGCGGCGACAAGTGGGTCGACATCGATCCGGCACTGGCCGCTCGGCCGGACGGCACGATCGGCCCGAAGGCCACGCTCACCGAGGTGGCGTTCTCCGGCGGCGGGACCGGGCCGTTCGCCCGGATCACCGCGGCAGGCAGCGAGATCGCCCTGAGCTGGCCGCGGGCCTTGCCGCGCCCGGTGCTGGACGGCGCCACCGCGACCTATCCGGACGTCCTGCCGGGCACCGATCTGCGGGCGCGCGTGACCCAGGACGGCTTCACCCACGAGCTGGTGGTCAGGACCAGGGAAGCGGCCGCGAACCCCGCGCTGGCGAAGGTGACCTTCGGGATCGCGGCCAAGGGCGTGCGGCTCTCCACGGACCCGACCGGGCGGCTCACCGCGGTCGACGACAAGGGCCGGACGGTGTTCAGCGCGCCGGCCGCGACCATGTGGGACTCGGCGGGGGACGGCAAGCGCAAGACGGCGGGTGTGCGCGTCGAGGCCGGTGCGGGGCACCTGTCGCTGACGCCGGACCGGGCGTTGCTCGCCGATCCCGCCGCGGTGCTGCCGATCATCATCGACCCGCAGTACAGCTACCACTCGGTATGGCAAAGCGGCTGGACCCTGGTGCGCAGCGTCTGGCCTGCCACGACGCACTGGAACATGCAGCCGGAGGACCTGGGCGCCACGCGCCTGGGCGTGGCGCGCACCGGCGTATCGCCGGATGGCGGCCGCGGCTCCATCGACCGCGCGTACTTCCAGTTCGACACAGCCCCGCTGGCGGGGGCGGTGATCAACCAGGCGCATTTCAACATCAAGCAGGGGTGGAAATACGCGCACTCCTGCAATCCCGGTGACGTGCCCTGGCTGGACCTGCACTGGACGAACGGCATCCACCCCGGTACGACCTGGAACAACCAGCCAGGGATGAACGACGGCAACCGGGTGGGACAGACGCAGCCGGTGGCCAAGTACGGACAGCCGTGTGGCCCGGACTGGGTCGGCTACAACGTCGTCGGCCAGGTCCAGCACATCGCCAACACCGGTCAGAGCGCGATCACCTTCGGGCTGAAGGACCGGACCGAGAGCGGTACCGCGGGCTGGAAGCGGTTCTACGTCCAGAAGGAAGAGAACGGCACCGACAGCTTCCCGCACATCTGGGTCGAGTTCAACCGGCGGCCCGACAAGCCGACCGAGTTGTCCACCGATCCGCTGATCACGAGCAGCTGCGCGAACTGCGCCGGCAAGAGCTACGTCAACAGCGCCCGGATGATCTTCGGCGGCAGGGTGGCCGATCCCGACGGTGGATCGGTCAACGCGACCATCACGCTCTTCAACCCCAAGGTGAAAGAGCATGAGCAGACCACGGATTGGGTGCCGTCCGGGTTGCGCGTGGCTTCGGCGTTCGACCTCACCAGGTACAACGGCCAGGGTGTGAGCTGGAGCATGAAGGCCCATGACGGTGCGCTGACCGGGGAGCGGGCCTCCGGAGGCCAAGAGTTCTACGTGGATCTCAGCGTTCCGGAGGTGGGCCCCACGGTCGCGGGCACGCTGTACCGGCAGGACAACGAGTGGAACGGCGGGGCCGGTGTGCCCGACCGGTTCACCTTCGGCCCGCGTGGCGTGATCGATATCGACCGCTATGAGTACACATTCGCCGGCAAAACGGGCTCGGTGAACGCGAACGGGCTCGGTGGCACCGCGACGGTCACGCTCACCCCGCCGACCGACGGACCGCTCGTGTTGCTGGTGCGCAGCGTCGACCGGGCGGGCAACCGGAGTGCTGAGCAGACCGAGTACAAGTTCCAGGTTCGCCCGGGTAACGGCCCGAAATCCCAGTGGCCGCTGGACAGTCACGGCCGGGACGAGGCGTATCTGGGCGATCGGGACGCCACCTTGCACGGCGGTGCGACCTGGACCGAGGCGGGCGCGGTCGGCGCGGCCGTGCAGCTGGACGGCAAGACCGGGCATCTGCGCGCGCCCAACGCGGTGCGCACCGACGCGGGCTTCACGGTCTCGGCCTGGGTGAACCTCGCCAAGCTCCCCCAGCCGCCGAAGGCCGGTGAACACGCGATCGCGGTCAGCCAGCAGGGCAACCGGTTCCCCGGTTTCGCACTGTGGCACATGCAGTCGAACGAGGGACCGCGGTGGGCATTCGGCATGGGCCGCTCCGATACCGAGGACAAGCCGTCCGATCTCGCGGTGTCCGAGGTCGGCAAGCCGCAACGCGGCGACTGGACGCACCTGACCGGCGTGTACGACGCCCACGGCGGCGTGCTGAGGCTCTACGTCAACGGCATCCACGCGCAGACCACGCCGCGGACCGTGCCGTCGTGGAATGCCACCGGTGAACTCCGGATCGGGCACGCCACCTGGAACGGCACGCCGGAGACCTACCGCTGGCAAGGAGCAGTGGACGAGGTCCGCGTCTACGACCGCGTGCTGAGCGGCCTCGACGTCCGCACCCTCGTCGGACTCGACAATGTCCAAACAGGACAGTGGCGGTTCGAGGACCAGACCGGTGTCACCGCACGTAACTCGATTCGCGGCGGCCAGCACCTGACGCTGCGCAACGGCGCCGCGTTCGAGCGGGGCGGCCCGGTCGGCAACGCGCTGAAGCTGGACGGGACCAACGACACCGCGGAGACCGGCGACCAGGTGCTGCGCACCGATCAGAGCTTCTCCGTGGGCGCCTGGGTGAACCTGAGCCCTGCCGCGCCACTGTGCGAGGGTGCGCGCGCACCGCGCTGTCTCAGGACGGCGGTCGGCGCAGCGGGTTCCTCCTCGGCCAGCGCCGGGTGAACAGCGAGGACCGGTGGGAGCTGCTGGCACCCTCCGGTGAGGACGATGAGGGCAGGCCGCCGGACGCGCGCGTGCTGTCGAGTCAGCTCGCGAGGCCCGGTGTGCCAACACATCTCGCGGCCGTGGGCGACCGCGAGGCCAAGCAGGTCAGGCTCTACGTCAACGGTGTGCACGCGGGCACTGCACCGTGGGAGCACTACTTCGCCACCAACGGTCCGCTCGTGGTCGGCCGGAACAAATGGAACGGCCAGCTCAACGACCACTGGGAGGGCACCGTCGACGAGGTGCGCGCCTACAGCCGCGCACTGGGCGAGGCCGAGATCCGCGGCATCATCAGCGGCGACGATGTCAGCGTCGGGTCCTGGCGCTTCGACCGCACCGCCACCGACGACTCCGGCAGGCACCTGGACGGCACGCTCGTGGGCGGTCCAGGCTGGATGCCGGGGCAGGCCACGACGCCGAACCCGGATGACTTCGCGGTCAAGCTCGACGGCCGGGACGACCACGTCACCATGCCCAACGCCCTGGAGACGAACCGGAGTTTCGCGATCTCGGCGTGGGTGAACCCGGTGCGAACCGACGTCGCGGGCACCGTGGTGTCGCAGGACGGCGCCCCGCCGGGCAAGGGCATGGTGAAGGAGCAGAGCGGGTTCGCCCTGCAGTCGACCTTCGACGGCAAGTGGGCGTTCGCCGCGGTGACCACCGAAGGGTCGATCAGGCGGAACATCGCGACCGGCGGGGCCGTGCAGCCCGGCGTGTGGACCCATCTGGCCGGGCTGTACGACGCGGAACGGCAGCAGATCACCTTGTACATCAACGGCCGGATCGTGAACTCGGTCGCGCACAAGGAACCCGCGCCCGCGCCGAAGGGCCTGCGGGTGGGCAGTGCCCAGCGGAACGACGCCGGAGTGGACTTCTTCGAAGGAGGCGTCGACGACGTCCGCGTGTACCAGCGAGTGTTGTTCGAGTCCGAGATCCGCACGATCGCCGGGCACGACCTCACGCTGGCGCACCACCTGAAGCTCGACGACAACACCAGCGATTCCTCGGGCAGCCGTCGTGGCGAGCTGATCGGCGGTGCGGTGTTCGGTCCGGGTCGGACCGGAAAGGCCGTTGGGCTCAACGGCAAGGACGGCGCGGTCCAGACCGGCGGGATCGACGTGCGGACCGATCAGAGCTTCACGGTCTCCGCCTGGGTCAACCTGCGGATGACCGAGAACGGCGAGATGTCCGCGGTGAGCCTCGACGCCGATCAGGGGCAGGGGCGCAAGTTCCGGCTCGGGCACGTCAAGGACGACCGCGACAACCAGTTCGGCACCTGGGTCTTCGAGCTACCTGAGACCAACGGCCGCATCACCTCGGTCGCGACGTCGGCGCTGCCCACCGAAATCGGCGATTCGAAGTGGACACATCTCACCGGCACCTACGACGCGGAGACCAAGACGCTCTGGCTCTACGTCAACGGCCTGCGAGTCGGCGACGGGACGCTGAAGGATCCTTGGCACAGCGCGAAGAACCTGCAGCTCGGCCGGGCGAAATTCGGCGACACCGATACGCAGCACTGGCTGGGACGCATCGACGACGTGCGGTTCTACACCGGGAACCTGGGCTCGGACCGGGTCTGGGAGCTGTACAAGTCCTACGGCA
The DNA here is from genome assembly GCF_052078295.1 of Crossiella sp. CA198. Classification (NCBI taxonomy): domain Bacteria; kingdom Bacillati; phylum Actinomycetota; class Actinomycetes; order Pseudonocardiales; family Pseudonocardiaceae; genus Crossiella; species Crossiella sp. CA198. The sequence goes on along the minus strand of NZ_JBQJIM010000030.1, from coordinate 30,603 downwards.
GCGAGGTACCGGCGTGACTTCCTATCCTCCAAGGAGAAAGCACTTGTCAAGGTTCAACGCGCTGAAACGGCGGACCGCCTTCGCGGTCGTGGTCATGCTGGGCGCCTCGCTCCTCGTCACGACGACGGCGGCCGCGGCACCGGAGGTGGCCACGGAGCCTTCGGTCAAGCCGGCCGAGGTCGAACCGACAGCGGTGCGCGCGGTCGGTCAGGGAAACCGGGACACCAAGAAGGACGACGCGGCCAACTCGGCTCGCCGCGGCAACCAGACCGGAGAGCCGGACAGCAAGCCGGGTGAGGGCGGCTACGGGGCGACTCCGCTGGAGCAGTCCGGAAAGTGGGAGGTCTCCGGGCAGGGTGGTGACTTCTCCTGGTCCTATCCGCTGCGGGTACCGCCGTCTCCCGGTGGCCAGCCCTCGCTGGCGCTGTCGTATTCCTCGGGTGCGGTCGACGGGTTGACCAGTGCCAGCAACAACCAGGCGTCCTGGGTGGGCGACGGGTGGAACCTGTGGTCCGGTGCCGTGGAGCGGGTCTACGGCGGCTGCCAGACCGACCTGCCCGGCCGTCCCGAGGACAACCCGGGCGACCTGTGCTGGAAGAGCGACAACGCGGTCCTGTCGCTCAACGGCATGAACACCATGCTGATCCGGGACGACCAGACCGGAGTGTGGCGGCCGAAGCACGACAACGGTTCCAGGGTCGAGCGAATCTTCAACAACCAGCACAAGAACGGCGCCAGGGATGGGGAGCATTGGCGGATCACGACCACGGACGGCACGCAGTACTGGTTCGGCGTGCGCACCGACTCCGCGGCGACCTGGACGGTCCCGGTCGTCGGTGACGACGCGGGCGAGCCGTGCCACCGGCCCAACGACTACCCGGGCTCAGCGTGCGAGCAGGGCTATCGCTGGAACCTCGACAAGGTGGTCAACCGCAACGGTGACGTGATGCTCTACAACTACGGCACCGAGTCGAACCACTACGGGTTCAACAAGAACACCTCGGCGCGTTCGTACGTGCGCGGTGGCTGGCTGAAGAGCATCGAGTACGGCCTGCGCGACGACCGGACACTGCAAGGCGCCGGCCGAGTGATCTTCGAGGTGGCGGAACGCTGCGTGCCAGGATCGGACTGTGACCCGGCCAAGCACCCCGCCAATTTCCCGGACGTCCCGCTCAAGCTGAAATGCGATGGCGGGACCTGCAAGGACACCTGGTCGCCGTCGTTCTGGACGACCAAGCGGCTGGACACCATCCGCACCGAGGTCAGGGGAGAGCGCTGGCGTGCCGTGGACTCGTGGAAACTCCGGCACGAGTTCCCCTATCCCAACGACGACGGCAAGGGCAAGCCCGCGCTGTGGCTGGCCGGCATCACGCACACCGGGCACGACGGGGGCGAGATCAAGCAGCCAGAGGTCCGCTTCGAGGGGCTGCGCAAGGCCAACCGGGTCGTCGAGCAGGGCGACGGGCATTCCGCGCTGATCCGGTTCCGGATCGGGGCCATCGTGTCCGAAACGGGTGCGGTGACCTCGGTGCGTTACGCCGATCCCGACTGTGTGCCGGGCCAGTCCATGCCGGACAAGAACAGGCCTGACCTGAACACACTGCGTTGTTTCCCGGCGAAGTGGGCGGCGCCGTACTCCAAGGAGCGCACGGACTTCTTCCACAAGTACGTGGTGGCGTCGGTGACCACGACGGACTGGATCGGCAGCGAGCTGACCACCCAGACCGACTACGCCTACCTCGGCGGCGCCGCATGGCATTACGACGAGACGGAGTTCGTCGAGGACAAGGACAAGACCTGGAACTCCTTCCGCGGCTTCAAGCAGGTGGAGGTCCGCACCGGCAACGTCTCCGACGCCCCGAAGAGCCGGACGAAGTCCACCCAGACCTTCCACCGCGGCATGCACGGGGACAAGCTCAAGGACGGCACCACCCGCGTGGTGCACGTGACCGACTCCGAAGGCGGATCGGTGCCCGACGAGAACTGGTTGCAGGGCCAGGCCCGGGAGGCGATCACCTATCTCGGCGACACGACCGCGGTGGTCAGCAAGACGATCACCGACTCCTACGTGCGCGCGGAGCCGACCGCGAAGCGCGGGGTTTACCACGCGCGCCTGGTCCGCCCCGGCGGCACCCGGGCCTTCACCACGCTCGCGGCCGGTGGGCAGCAGGAGATCCGTGCGCGGAACCTCTACGACGAAGCCGATCCGACCGGCATGGTGGTCGAGGCGCACGACTACGGCGTGCCTGGTGACGCGACCGACGACCGGTGCACGAAGACCACCTACGTTCGTGACACCGCGAAATGGCTGATGGAACTGCCCTCGCGGGTCGAGCGGTTCGTCGTACCCGAGTGCAAGATGCTCATTCCGGTGGCGAAGTACGTGCTGGGTGACACGTTGACCACCTACGACGGTTCCGGCAACGCCCTCACCGTGCAGGAACTGAAGGAACGTCCGGCGTCAGGTCCGGTCTATGTGACCGTGTCCACGGCCAGGCGGCTGGATGCGCATGGCAGGGCGCTCGAGGTCGCCGATACGCTCGGCCACGTCACCAAAAGCGAATTCACTCCGGCCCTCGGTGGCCCGGTCACCGGCACGAAGGTGACCAACGCCAAGGGGTTCGTCACCACGGCGACGATGAACATCGGCAACGGCCAGGTGGTGAAGTCCGTCGACCCGAACGGCCGCGTCACGGAAGCGGCTTTCGACGCGCTCGGTCGCACGACGGAGGTCTGGCGACCCGGCCGCGACCGGGCCACCTCTGATGGGAACGTGAAGTACGGCTATGTGACCTCACAGACCGCACCGAACGTGGTGACCACAGCGACACTCGGCCCGCGCGGCACCTACGTGGAGTCGAAGGTGATCTACGACGGTCAGCTGCGGCCTCGGCAGACCCAGACGCCGACCGACGGCGGGCGGCTGCTGACCGACACCCGGTACGACTCGCACGGCCGGGTCCTCGAGCAGAGCATGCCGTTCTTCAACGACAAACCCATCGACGACATGTTGTGGAAGGCGGCCAACGACGACGCTCCACGCCCGCGGACCGTCACCGAGTACGACGGCGCCGGCCGCGCGGTGGCGGAGGTCTTCACGTCACCGGGATCCTCGTGGCGTACGACCACGAAGTACGGCGGTGACCGGGTCGAGGTCACTCCGCCGCCGGGCGGCACGCCGACCGTGACCATCAGCGACGCGCGTGGCCAGGTCGTCGAACGGCGCACGCTGGCGCCGGACGGCTCGTTTGACTCCACGACGTACAGCTACCGCCCCAACGGCGAGATCGGCGAAGTCAGGGGCCCGGCGGGCAACGTCGGGAAGCGTGAGTACTGGAAGCGCGAGTACGACCTGAGGGGCCGGCTGATCGTCGCGGAGGATCCCGACAAGGGCAGGCAGGTCATGGAGTATGACGATGCCGGCCAGATGGTGAAGAGCACCGACGCCAACGGCGACGTGCTGACGTTCGGCTACGACGAACTCGGTAGGAAGAAGACCGTCAAGCAACTCAAGGACGGCAAGGAGATCCCGCTCACCGAGTGGAAGTACGACACGGCCAAATTCGGCCTGGGACTGCCGGAAACGACCACGCGCTGGGTCGGCGCCGCCGCCTACCCGAAGACGGTCAGCTACGACTCGGCCGGTCGCCCCGCCGGGATCACCCAGACGATCCCGCCAACGCAGGCAGGGCATTCCGCTTCGTATCTGACCACGTTCAAGTACAACCCGGATGGCAGCGTGAAGAGCACGGGCCTGCCCGCGATTGGTCGTGCTGGCGCGCCGGGCTCGCTCGCCGCGGAAACGGTCACGCACCACTACGACGAGTTCGGCCGCATGAAGGAGACGGAAGGCGGTGACCAGAACGGACCCGCGAAATACGTGTCCGACACGACGTACACGAAGCTCGGCGAACCCGAGTTGCTCACCATGGGCACGGCCGGTGGCCGCACCTGGATCACCTCCGTCTACGACCCGGACACCCGGCGGCCGAAGCGGACCGTGGTGGACACCGAGACGACCAAGCCCATCCAGGCCGACGTCCGCTACACCCAGGACCCGGCGGGCAACCTGACGTCCATCGCGGACGACGTGGCCGGGCAGAGCGCCGATCACCAGTGCTTCCGCTACGACCACCTGCGCAGGCTCAGCAAGGCATGGACCCCGGCCACCGCGACCGGCTGCGCGACCAACCCGGCCGCCGACAAACTGGCCGGACCCGCTCCCTACTACCAGTCGTTCAGCTATGACAAGTCGGGCAACCGGCTCAGCGACACCCAGCACGCGGCCACCGGCGAGACGACCCGCACCTACGGCTACACCGGGCACAAACTGAATCGTGCCGCCCTCGCCAAGCCCGGCGCCGCCGTGGCCATCGACGAACCCGGCTACGACAAGGTCGGCAACACCATCGCGCGCAAGACGGCTTCCGGTGCTGAGCAGAAGCTGGACTGGGACGCCGAAGGCAAACTCACCAAGGTCACCGAAGGGAACAAGGTCACCTCGTTCGTCTACGGGGCCGGCGGGGAACGCATCGTCCGCGACGATCCTTCCTCGGTGACGATCACGTTGAGCGGTCAGGAAGTCCGGGTCGACAAGGCCACTGGAGCGTTGACCGGGACTCGGTACTACGGGCACGGCCAGGTCGTGGCCGTGCGGACCGGTGGACAGCTGACCAGACTGGCCACCGACCACCAGGGCACGATGAACGTCGCCGTGGACGCCACGACCCTCAAGGCCGACCGGCGCAGGCAACTGCCCTTTGGCGGTCCGCGCGGACCGCAGGTCGACCTGCCCGGCGACAAGGGGTTCGTCGGCGGCACCGAGGACACCTCGGCCGGGTTCGTCACGCTCGGGGTGCGGCAGTACGACCCGGATACGGGGCGGTTCCTCTCGGTGGACCCGGTGCTGGACTTGGCCAATTCCCAGCTGCTGCACGCCTACACCTACAGCGCCAACAACCCGGTCACCTTCAGCGATCCCACGGGGGCATACTGCGACAGCTGCAACTTCTACAGCTGGACGGAGGGCACATCTTCCGCTTTCAACCCGGACAATCATGTCAGGACTCCTTCCCCTGCTGCTAAGAAACAGAAGAAGTCTTCCTCGGATTACTGGAAAGAGTACAATTCCACTGTGCCGCCGCTGGCCCCTGGGGTGTTAGAGAATTTGCGGATTCAAGTACCCGAGCTGGTCGATGAGCTCAATATGCACTGTACTGGCGATGAGTGGGCGGTGCCCTTCGGACCCTGTGCGCAGGTCATGACGAAGGCGAATAAGATAGCGAAGGACCGTCAGGAGGCGGAACGCGAGCGTAAAGAGGACGAGGCTTTTGACGCCAGCATGCGGAAATTTGGGGAAAGGCTTGGCGAGGCAGGCAAGCTTGCCAACTGTCTGATTAATCCTGCGCTGGTGCTGGTCTGCTTCCGGCCACGCGATACGACAATGGCCCTCTGTGGTGGCGGTATTTCCGGTAGATACGGGACCGCGGGCCTAGAAGGTTGCGTTGCGGTCGATGACAAGGGTTTAGGTGTGATTGGCACCGTCAAGGGGGGTCTGGCGAACGTCCCTGCCGTGAGTGCGAGCATTGGGCCAAAGTGGATCAGGGGCGATATCGAAAAGCAGGACAACAATACTGGCTATTTTGTCAATGGCGGCGTGGGGCCGGGTGAGATCGAGGTGGGATGGGATGGCGAAGGGGTGAGTGCGTTAAGCTTCGCCGTGGGAGTCGGTACCCCTGTTCGAGGGTACATCGGCACCGAGCACTCGCGAAGTAAACGGCTCATCTCGACGAACGCGTTCACTTGTCGATACTGTCAGAACATTGCGGAATGGTTGGGTAACTAGCTGGTAATGGCGCGGGGGGTGGAATCGGTCACGGTTTCGCCCCCCGCCCCCGCATCTGCTTGGATACAAAGCGGAACCGCCGGACGTTCCCCCTCATCCGCGGCACCACCCACGGCCGTGTTGGCAGTAACTCAGGATTCGTGGTGTGCGCCAACGGTTTCAGGTCCAGCGTGAGAACTGACTCCACTGTCTTTCCGGCCGCGCTGGAGCTGCTGACCGAACTGCACCACGCCCTCGGCGCCGCACTGCGTGCCAGCCAGGAGCCCAGCCTGCCGGCTACTGGAACCTGGAGCCGGGACACCTTCCTTCCCACTTGCCTTCTCCGGCCACCGCCACCCGCTGACCCTGGCCGCCCGAGGTCTCGCCGGGTCATGTGTTCCGCACATCGGCGACCTCCAGCCGCTCCAGTCACCCGGCCTCCCGGCGCTCGGTCAGTCGCTCGGCGAGGAACGCGGTGAGGCCGACCCGGGCGAGGCCGGTGGTGCCGTCCACCCGGACCCAGAGGTGATCGGCGGTGAATCGCGGCGTCGCGAAGCGGGTGAGCATGAGGCTAGTTGTAGCCAATCGGCCGCGATCCGCGTGCCTACTTCGCGGCGTTGCGCCCGCTGGACTACCAGATTCCGCACCACGCACAGGGAATCTTCCGCACCCTGGCGGTCTCCAGCGGCGGCGGTCCGGTGATCGACCTGTGCTGTTCCTACGGCATCAACGCCGCCCTGCTCGGCCACGAGCTGACCCTGGCCGAGCTGTACGACCACTACGCCGGGACCTCGGCTGAGTCCGCGGTGCCGGACAGTCAGTTCTTCGCCAGCCGCAAGCGCCACAACGCCCCCGCCGGTGATCGGGATCGACATGTCCGAATCGGCGATCAGCTACGCGCGGCGGACGGGCTTGCTGCACAGGGGGTTCGGCGAAAGCCTGGAACTCGCGGACCCGAGCCCCGCGCCGCGTGCCGCGGTGGCGGGCACGAGCCTGATCGCCCTCACCGGTGGCGTCGGGTACATCTCGCGGGCGACCTTCCGACGGGTTCTCGACTGTCTCGCCCGCCCTGGGTGGCCGCCTTCGTGTCGCGCGGCGTCCCGTACCAGCCGATCGCGGACACCCTGGCCGAGTTCGGCCTGGTGATCGAACGGCTGACCACGCGTACCTTCCCGCAGCGCCGATTCGCCTCCGCCGGCGAGGCCAGCTCGGTCCGGGACATCCGCACCGAACGCGGGATCGCGGTGGCGGGCAAGGAGGACACCGGCTATCACCACGCCGAGCTGTACCTGTCCCGGCGGGCGTCGGAGATCGACAACCTGCCGCTGACCGCTCTGCTGCCCTGAGCGCACTGGCCCCGTCAATCGGGAGACCGCCGGGCCTGCCCCGGCCCGGATAGGCTGTGCCGGTATGAAGGCCGCGTTGGTGATCGTCGACATGCAGGAAGTCCTGATCCCCCTGGTCTGGCAAGGCGTGGAGCTGGCCGGCCGGATCGCCGCGCTGGCGCGGGACGCCCGGCAGCACGGCGTGCCGGTGATCGCGGTCCAGCAGTTCGGGCCCAGTGGATCCATGTTCGATCCCGGATCTCCTGGCACCCGGCTCAGCGCGCGGCTCGGGCTGGAACCGACCGACGTGGTGCTGCCCAAGACCGCGACGGATTCCTTCTACCGCAGCGATCTCGCGGAGTTTCTCGCCGCGCGGGAGGTGGACACCCTGGTGCTGACCGGGGTGGCCACCGACTACTGCGTGGACGCGACCGCGCGGTCCGCGCTGAGTCATGGCCTGGACGTGCTGCTGGTCAGCGACGGGCACGCGCCCGCGGCGGACGGGGACCCGGTGGCGGGGCTGACCGCCGAGCAGATCATCGACCGGCACAACCGGATCCTCAGCGCCGCTATCCACCCCGGCGGAACGCTGAGCCTGCGCGCGGCGGCGGATGTCGTGTTCCGACCCGGGTGAGCCGCCGTCGACTTGGCCAAAGTGGTACGCCCAGTTGTGCCAACCATGCGTACGACTTGGGCAAACTCGACGTAGTTACCTGAGCAGCCGGGCCAAGTACCTGAGTAGCAGTGGGAATGGGCGCTCGCCTGCCGGGAGCCGATGACCGCCTGGCTGCTATTGGCAAATTGCCAACCGTGAGTTTCACCCGATGGTGCCCTGTCGGGTGACCGCGTAATCCCATTAGCCTGCGTTGGTCCGGCGGGGCTGACCGGCCTTTTCGCGCGCGGAGCCTGCCGGGCTCGACGGTGGGAGGCGAGAAAACCGTTGCTTGGCTGGTTGTGGAGCATCCCGCTCTGGGCGCTGATCGTGGGCAGTGTGGTCCACTGGCGGCGTACCAAGGATCGGCCGTTGTATTCCGAGGACGACACCGGCTGAGCCCGGGTGGGTCGGATCGGGCGCGTCCCGAGGGGCATCTGGACACATTTCCGCCCGTGGCCACAACGATTGCGCCAACTCGGCTTTCATCGGAGTGGTCACAGCACGCCGCACCCGGCCGTGAGGGAGACGCGGATGACCAGCATCGCCGAACCGTGCCAAGAGCCCGCCGACACCGGAGCACATCCGGTGCTGGGCATCCCGGCCGGACCACCGGACTTCAACGGCACCCAGGTGTGGCGGCTGCCGCCGGACGCCGGTCCCTGGCCCGAGGTGGACGTCTTCACCGGCCGCAGTCAGGCCCGCGCCGCCGCCGGCCTTGGTGAACTCGCGCTGGCAGCGGGTGCGGAGTTTTTCGTCATCCGCTGTGCCGATGTCGAGGTGAGCCGGCTGCGTCGCGAGGACGTCCCGGTGCCTGCCTGGCCGGTCGAGTTGTTCATCGTGGTGACGCCGGTCGGGCCCGCGGCTGGCCGGTTCGAGATGTTCGCGGGAGACCCGGCCGACGGTGTGCGGCTGGCGGTGGCCGGACTGCTGGCCCGGCCGGTGCAGGCGGTGCGGCCGGGGCAGCACCACGACTGAGCAGCGCGGCGCCTCAGCTCCCCGCGCCGGTCTCCGCGAGCAACCGCGCGGTCGCCCTGGTGTGCCGGTGTGCCGCCCCGAGCACCCGCTCCCGCACCGGCAACAGGCCGCGCAGCCGTTCCCTGGCCGCGGCGAGCAGACCGGCCGCCAGCTCCCACACCGCCAGTTCGTGCCAGGTCAGCAGGGTGCGGGGATGGGTGGGGCCCTGGGACTGGCGGCGGTGGTCGAGTAGGTCGGCGAGCATGGTCACGGCCTTGGCCGGCTGGCCGGACAGGCCGGTGCAGCGGGCCAGGGCGTGCCAGGTGCTCAGGGTGTGCGGGTCGTCCGGGCCCAACGTGTCGCGGCGCAGGGTGCGGATCTCCCGTAGTCGGTCGACCGCGGACCCGGGGTCGCCTGCCTCGCCGCGGCGCAGGGCGAGTTCGTGCGCGGTGGTGTGGGTGTCCAGGTGTTCCGGGCCCAGGGTGGCGGTGCGCAGCGGCAGCAGCGCACGCAGCATCGCCACCGCGGCCAGCACGGCGCCCGCCTCGCCGGTCCAGTGCGCCAGGCAGTGCTGGGTGCGCAGGGTTTCCGGCTCGGCCGGGCCGAGCACCTGCCTGCGCATCGGCAGCAACTCCCTGGACAGCTCGACCGCGCGGTCGGGATCGCCCGCCTCACCGGTCCAGTAGGCCAGGCTGTGCCAGGTGCGCAGGGTGCGCGGGTGCTCCGGGCCGAAGGCGGCGCGTTGCAGCGGCAGCAGATCGTCGAAGGCGGCGGCCGCGGTCAGCGGATCACCGGACTCGCCGGTCCAGCGGGCCAGCAGATCGCGGGTCACCAGCGTCTCCCGGTGCACCGGGCCGAGCCGGTCGATGAACTCGGTCACCAGTCCGCGCAGCGCGGAGGCGGCCGCACCCGGATGCCCGGCTCGCCCCAAAGCCTCTGCGAGTCCCCTTCGCTCGGCGGGCGTCCGGCCGTCGGTTCGCACCTCGTCCAGATCCACCCCCACATCCCATCATGTCTAGCGCGGGCATCCGGCCAAACCCGCCGCGTTGCGGCAACAGGCTCATTGCGAACTGATCTCGTCCGGAACCGGCGCGGATACCCCCGGACAGGATGATCCGACCGATGACCACCGCGAGGGTGAATCCGCTGGTGGCTGGATGTGTTGTGCGGCAAGCAAGCATCGCCCTGCACCGTCCACACGTATGTCCACTGTGGACTGTGACTGGCCGTAGTGGCTGCCTGAACGCCGCGCTGGGCCGGAAATACGCCAGGACTGCTCCGTTGAGGTGAACGTCGATGTTCACCCGGATGGCCGGACCCCGTTGCCCCGAAGGGCACGGTGGCTGCCCGAGCGGTCAGGCAGGATTGGCGCCGATCCGCGATCCAGTTGTCTGTGCACGTGATCGTCGAGTTGCCCCGCGGTGAACCGGACTGGCAACGTCGCCCATGGGGGATGCACTGGCAAGGGGGAGCAGGATGCCATTGGTGGGCCGGGAGACCCAGCTGCGGCAGCTGACCCGGCTGCTCGGCCAACCGGCCGCGGGCGGGCTGACCGTGGCCGAGGTGGTGGGCGAACCCGGCCTGGGCAAGACCCGGTTGCTGGAGGAGTTGCGCGAGGCGACCGGGCGGCGGCTGCTCGGCTGGGGCCGCGGCGTGGAGTTCGAGCCGCGCCCGGCCTTCGGCATGTTCGTCGAGGCCCTCGACCCGCTGCTGGCCGACCACGTGCTGCCCGTCGCCCTGCGCACCCGGCTGGCCGCGGTCTTCCCCGCCTGCGCAGGCCGCGACACCGACCGGTTCGACCTGGACGCCGAACGGTTCGTGCTGCACCGCGCGGTGATCAGGGCCCTGGAACTGCTCGCCGAGCACCGCGGCCTGGTGCTGGTACTCGACGACGTGCACTGGTGCGACCCGGCCTCGGCCGAACTGCTCGCCCAGCTGCTCCGCCAGCCGCCACGCGCGCCGGTGCTGCTCATCGCCGCCTACCGGCCACGGCAACTGCCCAGCGCGGTGGCCGCGGTGCTCACCCGCGCGGTCCCGGCTGGCAGCTCCCGCCGGATCGAGCTGGGCCCCCTCGAACTGGCCGAGGCCCGGCGGCTGCTCGGACCCGGTGTCGGCGGACTGCGCGCCGCCGCCCTGCACCAGGCCAGCGGCGGCAACCCGCTCTACCTGGAAGCGCTGGCCCGCGCCCCGGCCTCGGCCCTGCACCCGCACCAGCTCGCCGAAGCGGTCCCGGCACCGGCGAAAACCGCGCTGCTGGCCGAATTCACCCGGCTGCCCGAACAGGTCCGCCTGGTCGCCAAGGCCGCCGCGGTGATCGGCGAACCGATCGAGCCGGACCTGGTCGCCGCGGCCGCCGGCCTCGGCCTGGCCGAGACCCTCGCCGCCGCGCAGCAGCTGATCGCGGCAGACCTGTTGCGCGCCAACGGTCCCGAGCGGGTGGTCACCTTCCGGCACCCGCTGCTGCGGGCCGCGGTGTACGAGTCGGCCAGCCCGCTCTGGCAGTCCACCGCGCACCGCAGGGTCGCCGACCTGCTGCGCGCCCGCGGCGCCCCGGCCACCCAGCTCGCCCCGCACCTGGCCCGCTGCGGCGAGATCGGCGACGTCTCGGCCATCGAGGTGCTCACCCGCGCCGCGGAGAACCTGCAACTGCACGCCCCGGCCGCCGCCGCCGGCCTGCACCGCGCCGCCCTCCGGCTCACCCCCGAGAACGCCGGCCTGCCCCGGCTGCGGCTGCAACTGGGCTATGCCACCAGCATCGCGCTGACCGGCAACGTGGAGGAGGCGCTGAGCGTCCTGCACGACATCCTGGCCCGCACCCCCGGCGACGACGACCTGCGACAGACCGCGGTCGGCCGCTGCGCCCTGCTGCACCGCTGGCGCGGCCAGCTCGCCGACTCCGAAATCCTGGTCCGCCGCGAACTGGACCGGGCCCCGATGACCGACACCGCGGCCGGTGCGGTGCTGTGGCTGACCAGAGGCCTGATCGAGTTCCGCCGCGGCGGCTACCAATCCGCGCTGGCCGCCACCCGGCTCGGCTGGGCCGCCGCGATCTGGTGCCGCGACCCGTCACTGCAGATCGCCGCCCGCGCGATGGCCGTGCTCTTCGCCCCGCCCGACGGCGGCGCGGAGGCCAGGGCCAACCTGGACATGGCCGCCACCGCACTGGACACACTCCCGGACGCCCAGGTGCTGCCGCTGTGGAACACGCTGATGTGGGTGGCCATGGCCGAGCAGACGCACGACCGGCACGCCGACGCGGTGCGCCACCTCGACCGCGGCCTGCACCTGGCCCGGCAACGCCACCAGCACCTGCTGATCTGCGAGTTCCTCACCCCGCGCGCGGTGTCGCTGTCCGCGCTGGGCAGGCTGCCGGAAGCCGCGACCACGGTGCGGGACGCGATCGAGGCGGCCCGGCTGGTCGGCGCGCTGCCGCCCTACCTGATCGGGCTGACCGAGTCGCTGACCATCGCGCGCTGGCGCGGCGGCGTCGAAGCGGCCCGCGCCGAGGCGGCCGAGGTGCACCCGGATGTCTACGACAGCGATTTCCAGCTCGGCGCCTGGGTGCTGTTCCGCCGCACCGCCGCCCGCCTCGCCCTTGGCGAAGCCGCCGACTTCCGCGCCGAGGTCCAGGCCCTCGGCGGACCGGAACTGCCCGGCCTGCTGCACGCCTACCGGCCCGAGCACTACGAGACGCTGACCGAGGCCGCGCTGGCCCGCGGCGCGCTCAGCGAAGCCCGCGACTGGGCCGGGCGCGCCGAGTCCACCGCCGAGCAGAACCGGCCGCGTGGCTGGGGATTCGCGCTACTGGCCCGCGCCAGGATGCAGCTCGCCGAGGCCGACGGCCGGACCGCCGCGCACACCGCGGTCACCGCCGCCCGCAGCTTCCACACCGCGGGCGACCTGGTGCAGAACGGGCGGGCGCGGTTGCTCGCCGGAGCGGGCTGGGCCGAGGCGGGCAACCGGGAGCGCGCGCTGATCGAACTCGACCGGGCCGCCGCCCTGTTCACCGGCGCGGGCGCGGACCTGCTGCTCAAGGAGACCACCCGGCAGCAGCGCCGCCTCGGCCTGCGCCGCGTCCCGGCAGGCCCCGGACCCGCGCACAGCGCGCCCGGCGATCTGACCCGGCGGGAGTCCGAGGTCGCCGCGCTGGCGGGGGAGGGGCTGACCAACAAGGCCATCGCCACCCGGCTGTTCCTCTCCGAACGCACCGTGGAGACCCACCTGGCCAGGGTCTACCGCAAGCTCGGCGTGCCACGCCGCTCCGCGCTGGTCGCGCACCTGCACCGCGGGGTCGGGACCTGGTCGGGATTGAGTCAATTCTAGTGTGCATTACAGCCTCTGAGTAGGCGTTATGTTCACTTCGCGAACCTCAAGGAATGGGCGATAGCGAACGGTGTTCACCCGCATACCGCATACCGCTGGTTCCGTGAGGGCACGGCTTCCGGTCCCCGCTGAGCGGGTCGGGCCACGCACGATCCTGGTGAACATCGACGCGCATTCATCACCGTTGGCAACGGGCGGGGTGGGTCTGGACGCCCGTGTCTCCTCGCATGATCAGAAGGCCGATCTGGAACGCCAGACGGCCCGTTTGTCGGCATGGGCCGCCAAAGCCGGTCACAAGGTCGTCCGTGTCGAGTCCGAGATCGCCTCCGGGATGAACGGTGGCCGTATGAAGGCCCGGCGTCTGCTGGCCGACCCGAACGTGACCACTGTGGTGGTCGAGCACAAGGACCGGCTCGGCCGGATGAACGTCGAGCTGGTCGAGGCCGCCCTGTCCGTGACCGGCCGCCGCCTGGTAGTGCTGGAGGAAGGCGAAGTCGACGACGACCTGGTGCGCGACATGGTGGAGGTGCTGACCTCGTTCTGCGCCCGCCTGTGCGGTCGCCGCTCGGCGAAGAACAGGGCTCGCAAGGCCCTAAAAGCAGCGGCTGCCGGTGACTGAGCAGCCGAAGCAACTCCGCGCCATCGACGCGCCGTTCGTCGCCCTCGGGCCGTGCGGTGTGGCGATCCGCGACCGGCTCAAGCACCTCACGGCCGAGGACAACAAGGTTCTCCAGCTCTTCGGTGACCACCTGGGCCGTTTGGCATCCGGTGATCTGGCCCAGCGGTGCCGTGACGGGCTCGGCCACTCCGCGGGCACGTGGGCGGCCCGCAAGCAGGGCCTGACCGCCAAGTCGTCCTCCCGGTGGGCCGGGTCGATTACGAAGGCCACGCACGATCAGTGGGCGCTGGCCCGCCGTGGCCAGCTCGCGCACATCCAACGGCTTGAGGCCGGTGTGCGCACGCTCACGCACCGACTGTCCCAGCCGATCGGCCAGAAGGGCACCAAGCGGACACCGGGCGGCTACCGGTCCCACCACGAGTGGTTCGCCAAGTCCCGCCGCCTGCACATTCTGAAACACCGGCTCGACGTGGCCCGCGCTGAGCGGGAGGCCGGGGCCGTGCATGTCGTGCGCGGTGGCCGGCGCCTGCTGAACACCCGGCACAACCTGGATGCCGCACAGCTCACAAAGCCAGAGTGGCGGGAACGCTGGGACGCGGCCCGCTGGTTTCTCCAGGCCGACGGCGAGTCCGGGAAGCGGTACGGCAACGAGACCATCCGCGTCACCCCGGATGGCGAAGTGTCGATCAAGCTCCCGGCCCCACTCACCCATCTCGCCAATGCCAAGCATGGCCGGTATGTCCTGGCCGCCCGCATCGCGTTCGCGCACCGCGGCACGCAATGGCGCGACCGCATCGAGGCGAACCAGGCGGTCGCCTACCGCATCCACTACGACGTGGACCGGGGCCGCTGGTACGTGACCGCCTCCTGGCAGCGGCCGGTTGTCCAGACCATCCCGCTGGAGACGGCTCGCGCGGCGGGCATGGTGGGCGTGGACTTCAACGCAGACCACCTCGCGGCCTATCGGCTCGATGTGCACGGTAACCCGGTCGGTGACCCGCGCCGGTTCTGCTACGACCTGTCCGGGTCGGCTGATCACCGCGACGCGCAGATCCGGCACGCCATCACCGGCCTGCTGCACTGGGCCAAGAGCTGCGGCGTGGCTGCCATCGGGATCGAGAACCTGGACTTCACAGCGGAGAAAACCCGCGAGAAGCACGGCCGGAAGAAACGCTTCCGGCAGTTGATCTCTGGCATGCCCACCGGCAAACTCCGCGACCGGCTCGTCTCCATGGCCGCTGAGACCGGTCTCGCGATTATGGCCGTCGACCCGGCCTACACCTCCCAGTGGGGCGCGCAACACTGGCAGAAACCATTGTGCACGCCCCGTCGCGCCACCACCCGGCACGATGCTGCGAGCATCGCGATCGGACGACGCGCTCTCGGACACCCGATCCGGCGACGGACGACACCGCCCCGGCACCACCAGAGCGATGGTGCCGGGCATCGGAGCGTCCAGGCCGATCGTGGTGTCTGCGGGCGTGACGGAACCCGCCCACTCGCCACGGAGCGCGCACAGGATGCGCGTGCCCGAGCGGGAACGACGAGAACGCGGGAACCGAGCATGCCCAACACCGTTCGGGGCGTGCCAGTGCAACTAATGTTCACTGATTAGGAACGGTCAGTTGACCGCGAAGGCGTGCAGCGTGTTCACCGCGTCCCACAGCCAGGCCGCGTGCTGGTAGGTGAGTTGCCGGTCCGCGGGCGCGTCGGGCAGTTCGCCGGTGGTGAGCAGTTCGGGCGCCCAGGTGGCGGTGTAGGCGATGCGCAGGTGCAGCAGCACCGAACTCCAGCCACGCACCGAGGCCGGATCGGCGGGCAGCGAGATCAGCCCGGTGGACTCGTCCAGGGTGTCCAGGGTGCTGGTGACGCCCGCGCGCAGCTCGGCCAGGAAGTCCGGCTCCCACCACAGCTGGATCTCGGCCGGATCGTCGCGGTCCAGCAGCGCGGCGCGCAACAACGTGCCCAGCACCGGTTCGCTGGGCAACTCCGGCGGTAACGGCATGCCCAGCAACTCGCCGAGCGGATAGCCGGTGGAGTACTGGGCGGTGCGCCAGTCGATCAACTGGGCCAGCTCGCCGAGCCGGGCGCGCAACCAGCGGATCCGGTGCGGCTGACCGTGACCGGCGAAGCAGGCGCCGGCCCGTGCCCAGCGGATCACCGCCGCCACCCCCATCCTCGCCAGAGCGCGCAGCCTACCGGTTCGTGTCCCCCAGCAGGGCGTGGGAGCTACCCGACCGGCTGATCCGGGTGGATACTGAGCGCTGATCGAGGTAGTACCCGTGAGGGCACACGGGCGGAGGCCGGAGATGGCACTACGAGATCACGAGCAACGCGCACTGGCCGAGATCGAGCGACGGCTGGCCGAGGAGGATCCCCGGCTGGCGGAACGGTTCCTGGGACTGAGTTCGCCGTCCCTGCGCAACCGGCAGGCGGTGCTGGCCCTGCTGGGCGTGCTTGGCGCGTACGCGCTGGGCCTGACCGTGCTGGTGATCGGCGTGTCCGGGGCCTGGATCGAGTTGATCGTGCTGGGCGCGGTGATCAGCGTGAGCGTGCTGACCTGGTTCACCTGGAAACGGTTGCGCCACCGATAGTCCACTGTGGACAGTCGGGCGACGTTCAGGTGTGCTGGCTGGTCAGCTCCAGGTAGCTGAGCCCGTCGAGCAGCCGCCCCGGCTGGTCCGCCAGATCGGCCTCGAACAGCCAGCCCGCACCGTAGGGATCACCGCGCACCAGTTCGGGCTCGTCGAGCACCCGCTGGTTCACCGCGGTCACCATGCCGGTCACCGGGGTGAACAGGTCGCCGGTCCAGCAGCTGGTGGCGAGCAGCCCGCACGGGGCCAGGTGTTGCACCCGGTCGCCGGGCCGGGGCAGCCGCACCTCACGTAACCCGGTCAGCCGTTCGGCGAAACACGCGGTGATCCCGATCCGCGCGGTATCGCCACCGATACGAACCCAGTTGTGATCGGCGGTGAACTGGAGTCCCTCGAAGCTGACGATCATGTCGGCGAATTCTTCTCCGGTGAGTCGGCGACGCTGCCTGCCCTGGCTCCATCTTGCCCGAAAGTCCATCGCATCCTTCGCCAGCGTACCGACGTTGTTGAATTGTTAATGGGGTGCCGCTCCGCCATGGCGTGCCGAGCCGGAGGGGTCACTGCCATGGAGCGAGCGCGGGCCGCCGCGGCGACGCGGGACGGGGGCAACGCCAGGTCACTGGGCCTTCTTCGTGATGCGGGCACTGGGCGAGCTGGGCGATGACCGGCATCGTGGAGATCACCGCGGTCGCGAGCTACCTCAATCGCTGGTTGCCAGAAGTACCGCAATGGGTGACTGCGTTAGTCGCATTGGCCGTCCTGCTGGTAGTGAACCTGGTGTCGGTGAAACGGTTCGGCGAACTGGAGTTCTGGTTCGCGCTCAGCAAGGTCCTGGCTATCCGGATCTTCCTGGCGGTCGGCGCCCGTGTTCTCCCGCCTGGGCGTGCCGATCATCGGCGAGGTGATGAACGCGGTGGACTCGATCCCGGTGGTCGCGCTGGCCCTGCGGCTCGGCTGGCGGATGGTCCGTCGCCGCGACCGGTTGACCTGATGCCCCGCGACCCCTACCGTTTCCGCTACAAGTCGTAGCGTAATGGGGGTGTGCGGGCGTGATGGCTGGCCGACCACGGGATCTCGATCTTGAGCACCGGTTGCTGACGGCGGCGTGGGCGCTGCTGACCAGCAAGGGCTATGACGCCCTGACCATGACCAAGGTCGCCACCCAGGCGGAGGCGCACCGCAGCGACGTGTATCGCCGGTGGGCCAACAAGGCGGAGCTGGCCACCGACGCGCTCGCCGCGCACCTGCCGCCGGTGCGCGAGTTCAACGCAGGCTCCCTGCACGGCGACCTCCGGGCCTACGTCGACGACCTGGCCGCGGCCTGGTCCGCGCCGTGGATCGACGGGCTGGTCGGGCTGCTGGGCGAGCTGCGCGATGGCGCCGAGACCAGGTTCCTCACGATGGCCTCCGGCCGGATCCTGCCGCTGCGCAACGCGCTGGACCGGGCCGTGCAACGGGGTGAGATCGAAGTGGCGCCCAATGTGGACCTGGTCGCGGACGTGATCGAAGGCTCGCTGATGCACCGCAGGCTGATCGGGCGCGCGAGCTTCACCCCCGACTATCTGGACACGATCACCCGCACGGCACATTGCCTGCTCACCGCAACGACGGTGACGCCGTGAGCGAGCCGCACGAGCTGTCCGCGGTGGCCCAGCTGGACGCCCTGCGCGCAGGCGAGATCAGCTCCCGCGAACTCACCGAGCACTACCTGGCCCGCATCGACCGCCTGGACGCCGGGCTCGGCGCCTTCGTCACCGTCACCCCGGAACTCGCCCGCCGGGACGCCGCCCGCGCGGACGAACGCCTGGCCCGCGGCGAGTGGTCGCCGCTGTGCGGGCTGCCGCTCGGGCTGAAGGATCTGTACGCGACCGCGGGCATCCGCACCACGTTCGGGTCGGCCGCGCTGGCCGAGCACGTCCCGGCCGAGGACGCCTGGTCGGTAGGACTGCTCCGGCAGGCGGGCGCGGTGATCCTGGGCAAGACGAACACCCCGGAGTTCGGCGCGGCCTGCTACACGGAGAACGACGTCACCGCGCGACCGGCCGTCACGCCGTATGACCCTGGCCGCTACGCCAGTGGCTCCAGCGGTGGCGCGGCCGCCGCGGTCGCCGCCGGACTGCTGCCGGTGGCCCATGCCGGTGACGGCGCGGGTTCGACCCGCACTCCGGCGGCGACCTGCCACCTGGTCGGCGTGAAACCCAGCCGGGGCCTGGTGAGTCCGCCGGTGAGTTCCTTCCTCAGCACGGGCACGGAAGGTCCGATCGCCAGGACGGTGCGGGACGCGGCGCTGCTACTGGACGTGCTGGCGCAGCCATCGCCGGGCGACCTGTACGGCTGGCGACCCACGACCAGCTTCGCCAGCGCCGCCACCCGGCCGCCCGCTCGCCCGCTCACGATCGCGATGTGGACCGGGACCGGACTCGACGGCGTGGCAGCACATCCGGAGTCCGTGCGGGCGGTGCGGCGGATGGCCGCCTTGCTCGGCGAACTTGGCCACGAGGTGCGGGAGATCGCGATCCCGGCGGGCTGCGACGGGCCGGTGCGGCAGGCGCTCAAGGACATGTTCGTGTACGCGGTCGGCACCATGGCCCCGACGCTGGTCCCCGCGGACCGGCAACACCTGTTCCAGCCCTACACCCAGCACCTCATCGCCGCCGCCGAGACCATGACCGCGGCCGCCGTCGTGACCGCCCAGACCGTCCTCGCCCGGTATGCCAGCACATTCCTGGCCGCACTGAACCAGTTCGACCTCGCCCTGACCCCCACCACCAACGGTCCGCCGGTCCCGATCGGCCACTACTTCGCCAACGGCGTCGACGGTGAGGCGGACCTGATGCTCGGCTGGTCCTGTTACACGCCATGGGTGAACCTCACCGGCCAGCCCGCGCTCTCGCTACCGTCGCATGTGGACGGTGACGGCCTGCCGCACGGCGTGCAGCTGGTGGGCAGGCCGCGCCAGGACGTCGAACTCCTCGCACTGGCCGCCCAGGTCGAGGACGCGGCCCCGTGGGCGGACGTCCACCCGCCCTGCTGGCACCAGTGAAAGGCCGCCCCATGCCGCACAACCGCCCCCTGGACCCCGGACCGGGCCTCACCGAACACCGGGTCGTGCTGCCCGATGGCCGCGCGCTCCGCACCGTGGTGGCGGGCGAGGGCCCCGGCCCGCTGATCGTCTTCGAAGCCGGGATGAGCGCGCCCGCCGCGTCCTGGATCCACACCCAGCGCGAGATCAGCACCCGGCACCGGACCCTGTCCTACGACCGGGCAGGCTACGGCGGCAGCGACCTCGACCCGCACGACCGGACCCTCGAACGCATCGTCGACGACCTCACCAACTTGCTCGATGTCCTGGGCGAGAACGCTCCCGTCGTCCTGGTCGGGCACAGCTGGGGCGGACCCATCATCCGGCTGTTCGCCGACCGGCACCCGGAGCGGGTCGCCGGACTGGTCTTCGTCGACGCCACCCTCGCCGGGGTCATCCCACCGGAACACGCCGGCCGGATTCTCCGGTCCTTCCAGCTCATGTCGGTGCTGGCGCGCCTCGGCGGCGGCCGCCTGATCATGCGGCTTTCCTTGCCACACGGCACATCCGAGGAGATCAGCCAGTCCGACCTGGCGATCATCCGGCGCGACTACGCCTGCGGCCGGGCCATGCGAGCCGGAGTCCGCGAGGCCAGGCAGATCCCGCCCGCACTCCCGGTGCTGCAACGGCTCCAGGACACGGGCACGCCCGCGGTGCCCACGGTGTGCCTGCAGGGCGGGCGGATCGACCGCGGGATGGCCACGGTCCGGCCGGAGCTGAACCGGGTCGCGACCGAGCTGATGTCGTTGGCAGGCAACGGGAAGGTCGTGATCGTCGAGCAGGCGGGGCACCTCATCCCGCAGGAATGCCCCGCCGCCGTGCGGGAGGCCGTGCTGGGGGTGGCCGACGCCGTGAGAGAGGTCCGCTGAGTCCTTGGCCCACCGCACCGTTCGGAGTGAAGTGTCCGAAAGTCCCTTGCCGGTAGTCCCTTTTCCGAATATCGCGTTGTCGAACGCCGTGCGGTTGGCTGATTCGGAGTTTTTCCCGATCCACGTCTTCTCGTATACGGTCATTGATGTGGTTGACCGTTGGTCCTGCCGCACTTTTTCGGGGGAAGTTGTCTGGGCTTTCGCCAGTGGTGGGGAGACGTCAACGCATGGTCACCCGAGTGCGCCCGCTCGCTGGTCGAGAACAGTCGGCACACTGGCTGCCACCGTCGGCATGCTCCTGGTCGGCAGCGCCCTCGCGGCCGGCCCGGTCAACGCCTCGGCTGTAGCCGCGCCAGCGCCGACCACGGCAACCGCTACCTCTTCGACCAGCCAGGCAGTCAACTGCCGGGTAATAGTTGACTGAATGTGATCCCCCAGGCACACACCGCGAGGGTTGAATGGACTCGTGACCCGACGCGCGACCCTCGCCCAGATGGCCGTATGGGGTGTGCTGGTACTGGGCCTCACCGTGATGTGGGTCCGGTACGGCGCGTCCAACGCGACCACCCTGCTCACCCTGCTCTCCGGTGGTGCCGCCGTGGCACAGCTGCTGGTCGCCACCCGCTGGCGTCCCGGTAGCCAGCCCAGCACGCCCGAACAGCTCCAGGCCGCCGCCGACGCGCTCGGATTCGAGGTGCGGCGGCAGTGGGCGGCGGAGGCCCGGCGGCGGATGCTGGAGGACGGGGATCGGTTGCCGGTGCGGTGCCGCGGGTTGGGGGAGCCGGGGTCGGTTGACCTGGGGGAGTTGATTTCCGGGTTTGGCGACGCGCCGCGGCGGTTGGTGGTGATCGGGGAGCCTGGGGCCGGGAAGACCGGGTTCTGCCTGTTGTTGATCCTGGAGTTGTTGCGGCGGGGGGATCCTGGGCGGACGCCGGTGTTGTTGCAGGTTTCCGGGTGGCATCCGGCGGAGAACCTGGATGCCTGGTTGTTGCGGTCACTGGTGTCGGCCTATCCGTTCTTGGGGAATGAGTCGCGGTTTGGGGTGACGGCGGCACGGGATCTGTTGGGGCTGGGGCGGATTCTGCCGGTGCTGGATGGCCTGGACGAACTGCCCGCGGAGTTGCGGGAGGTGGCTTTGCGGGCCCTGGACAAGGATCTGGGACAGCAGGAGCCGTTGGTGCTGACCTGCCGGAGTGCGGAGTTCGCGGCGGCCAACGCGGGTGGGGCGGTGCGGGAATCCCAGGTGGTGGAGTTGTTGCCGTTGACGGAGGAGGCGATCGTGGGCTACCTGCTCGACTCGACGCCGCGGGGCCGCCTTGAACTGTGGGAGCCGGTGCTGGACCGGTTGGTGGACGCCTCGGCTGATCCGTTGGCGCGGGCGTTGCGGACGCCGTTGATGGTGTCGTTGGCGCGCACCGCCTATCGCGAGCCGGGGACGGATCCGGGCGACCTGCTGGCCCTGGCCAGCGCGGAGGGGGTGCAGGCTCGGTTGCTGGATGAGTTCACCAGTCAGGCCTTCGCGACCAGGCCGCCCTCGCCGCTGTCGAATGAGGTGGATCCGGTGGGGCGGTGGGATCCGGTCAAGGCCGAGCGGTGGCTTTCCTACCTCGCGCGCACGGGGGAGCGGGAGCTGGACTGGTGGCGGTTGTGGTTGCGGGTGCCGCGGCCGGTGTTCCTGGTCAGTGGCGCGCTGGTGGGTGGATTCGCGGCCACGCCGTTGGGGTTGCTGTTACTGGGGTTGTTCGGGCGGCCGGGGCTGGGGGCGTTGCTGGGACTGGCGATCGGCGCCGGGGGCGGCGCGTTGCTGGGGTTGTTGCGGGCGGAGGCGCCGCGGCGGTTCGTGCCGCGGTTGTTGCGGCGGCACGAGTTGGGGCGGGATCTGGTTTTTGGTTTGGTGGGCGCGATTGCCGGGGGGATCGCGGTGGGGGTGGTGTACGGCGGGGTGTACGGGCTGGTGATCGGGTTGGTTTTTGGGCTCGCTTTTGGGGTGGTGCGGCGGTTTACCGAGCCGACCGAACCGGCTGAGGCGGTCACGCCGGCGAGTGTGTTGCGCGGGGATCAGCTTTCGGCGGTGTACGCGGCGGGGCTGGGTGCGGTGCTGGGGTGTGTGACCGGGGGATTTCTGGCCGGAGTGGTGGGGGTGGCGGGGCTGGGGCTGGCGGTGCCGGTGAGTAGTCCGGTGCTGATCGGGTTGCTGGGGGCCGGGGTCGGCGCCTTGCTGGGGGCCGGTGGGCTGGGGCTGACCGTGCTGGCGACCAGTGCGGCCGGGCGGTTCCGGACCACGCGGGTGTGGTTCTGGCTGCGCGGGCGGACACCGTTGCGGCTTATGCGGTTCCTGGACGACGCGCACCGGCTGGGTGTGCTGCGGCTGGCCGGGGCGAGTTACCAGTTCCGGCACGAGCTGCTGCGGGATCGGCTGGCCGGGCGAGAGTGAGCACCGCGCTGGCGCCCAGTCGCCAGAACGTGGTCCGGGCCGAGGGCTGCAAGCCGTAGCGGGCCTCGGGGAAGCGGACCGTCGGCGTGCCGCCGGGGCGGGTTTCGATGCGCACATCCTTGGCGCGTAAGCGGATTCGCTCGATCCCGGCCGGGGAGTGGGTGAAGTCGAGTTGCACCCAGTGGGCCTGGTCGAGGTCGACTTCGGTGAGCTGGCGGAGCTGGCCGTCGACCAGACAGCGGAGGACCTCGAACTCGCCGTCGCGCAGCCAGGCCGAGCGTTCGGCCAGCCAGGCCGGTTCGAAGGCGAGTTGCCGCCGCTCCAGCCAGACCAGGTAACCGGTGCGCGCGGCCGCGTACACGGCCAGGGCCACCCCGGCCGCGGTGACCGGGCCGCGCAGTGGCGGCAGCACCGCCCACTGGCCCAGGGCCAGCACCGTCAGCGCGGCCAGCACCAGCCACAGCGTCTGGGTGTGTGCGGCGCCGAAGGCAGGCTCGCGCGGCGCGCACAGGCCGCGGGCGAGCACCCTGGACCGGGCCACCAGCGGCGTCACCAGGTCGGGACGCGGCAGATCGCGGTCGTGGGAGCTTGGCGCGGCCACCGCACCACCATCCTCCACCCGGCTGCCCCTGGACAAGTCATCGCCGCCGGTGAACTGCCTGTTGCACCAGGTTGTCGCCTGGCCGCAGCAGCAAACCCAGCGGGCCGCGCGCAGTGCCGCCGCCGCTGCCCAGGCGGGGCAGGTGGCGGCGCAGGAAGGAGGCCCACAGGTAGGCGTAGACCACCGCGTACAGCGGGCGCACCCGGCCGTAGCGCGCGTGCAACCGGGGCGCCAGCGCACGCAGTCCGGCGCAGACCTGGGCCAGGGTCAGGCCGTCCCTGGTGGCGGCGGTGACCACACCCGCACGGCGGTCGAGTTCGACGTCCTGGTAGTCGTCGAGCTGTTGCAGCACCCCGCCCAGCTCGTACACCAGCGCCAGCTCACGCTCCGGCATTCCCGGCCTGACCAGGGCGAACAGCACCACGGTGCCGAAACCGCCCTTGCCCGCGGTGATCCGGGCCAGCTCGGCGGCGGGAATGGCCGGATCGCCCTGGCGCAGCCGGGACTCGACCTGGCAGCCGTGCAGCTCGCGCAACGCGGTGAAGATCGGATCGTCCCGGTCCCGGCCGAGCCGCCGCTCGACCTCGCGGAACAGGCCGTGGAAGAGCCGTTCCAGCTCCCCGGCGGGCTGGAAGTCCCGGCCGTGGAACAGCTCCGCCAGGCGGCGATCCAGTGCGGGGCTGCCGAAGTCGTCGATCAGATCGTCATAGGCCCTGGTCACCGCCCCGCTCAGAGCGGCGAGATCACTGCGCAGCGGCAACCCCGCCATGGCCGCGTACCCGCCGAGCAGGAACCCGAGCTTCACACTGGCCGCCTTGAGCGCCCGGCCGATCCGCTCCCGCCGTGCACTGTCCACAGTGGACTCGACGATCGGCGCGATCACCCGGTCGTACTGACGGGCGTACTCGGCGGCGCGGGCGGGCACCCGGGGGATGCGCCCGGCGAACCTGGTCCACCGGAGCAGCGCGCCGAGATCGGCGATCAGACCTGCCCGCGCCACGCCAGCCGTCGCGTGAATCTCCGTGATCCTCTCGCCGAGGTTCCTCCTGCCCCTCTCGGAGGTTACCGGTGGGGTCAGTGGCAGTGGCCCTGCCGACCGAGGGTTTCCACCGGGGTCGCGCCGGGCCGGGTCCACTGCGGCACCGGGCGGCCGGTCGGGCCCCAGGTGGCGTTGCCGTCGGCGTCGGTACGCCAGGACCAGCAGGAGTGGCCTCCCTCGGGCCAGCCCTCGGGGTTGTCCTCCCATGCCTCACCGCGGCCGTAGGGGGTCAGGTCGAGCAGGCCGAGGGCGGAGTTGACCGTCTCGTTGCCGCGGGCGGTGCACGAATAGGTGCGGAAAACCCGGTCGCCGACGCGCAGGAAGCAGACCAGGTAACCCATCTCGCCGCCGACCGGCCCGGCCAGGCCGCGCACCGAGTACCAGGGCTGGGTGTAACCCATGAACTCGACGAAGGGGGCCACCTCGTCCCAGCGGCCCTCGGTCAGGATGGCGAAGGAGACGCCGCGGGCGTTGAGGTAGGAGGCGTCCTGGAGGTGCCAGGCCGTGGTGGTGCAGCCCTCGCACTGCCCCTGGTGCGGTGCGCCGTCGTGCCACATGTGCTGGTAGACCACGAGTTCCTGGCGGCCCTGGAACAACTCCAGGAACGGGACCGGGCCGTGGGGTCCGACGACCTCGACCGTGCCGTCGAGTTCCACCATCGGCAACCGGCGGCGGGCCGCGGCCAGGGCGTCGCCCGCGCGGGTGTGCGCCTTCTCCCGGACCAGCAACTCGTCCCTGGCGGCCTGCCAGGTGGCCTGATCGACGACCGGC
Source organism: Crossiella sp. CA198 (assembly GCF_052078295.1). Taxonomy (NCBI): domain Bacteria; kingdom Bacillati; phylum Actinomycetota; class Actinomycetes; order Pseudonocardiales; family Pseudonocardiaceae; genus Crossiella; species Crossiella sp. CA198. Next base: position 5,513 of record NZ_JBQJIM010000030.1, on the reverse strand, counting down.
GGGCGGCCGGGCGAGGTGGTGGTGGAGTGCTCTGGCGTGGTGGTCATGCTGTCCTCCGTGCGGTCTGGGACGAACGGTCACCAGGACAGACTCGGGCCGCGGCCGGAACTCATCGCGGCAGGCCGGTCACAGCCCCAATTCGTCCCGGATCGCCGCCGCCTCGTCCCGGCACCGCGCGGCCTGGGCCGGATCGCCGGTGTGCGCCAAGGACACCGCCAAGGTCTCCAGGCACCTGGCCAGGGGCTCGCCGCCGCGCCCGAGGTCCCGGTAGCCCTGGATCGCCTCCTGGCACAACCGGATCGCGGTGTCGTGTTCGCCGAGGCCCTGCCAGGCTAGCGCCGCGTCCAGCCAGGCCCAGGCCTGGCCGGAGCGGTCACCGGCCGCGCGGCGCAGGTCCAGTTCGCGTTCGGCGTGCCCGAGGGCCTCCTCGTACTCACCCAGGCGGGTGCAGATCGTGCTGAGGTTGCCCTCGGCCACGGCTTCCTGACGCAGGTTGCCGGTCGTTCTGGCCAGTGGCAGCGCGGCGGTGTAGTGCTCGCGGGCGGCCGCGAACCGATGTTGTTCCAGGCAGCCCAGGCCGAGTTCGCACAGCGCCGAGGCCCGCCAGCGCGCGCTGCCGAGTTGTTCGGCCAGCTCCAGCAGCCGATCGAGGTCGGCCTGGGCTGCCGGCCAGCGGGACAGCATCCGGCAGGTGGCCGCGCGCCACAGCCGCAGCAGCGCCTCGGCGGCGGAGTCCGGGTCGGCCCGGATGCCCAGGGACAGGGCTTCGACGTGTTCCGGCAGCACATCGCGGGGCAGGCGCAGGCGGAAACGGCTGGTGGAGGCGAGGTACGTGGTGAGGCGGTGCTCGCCGAGTTCCGCCGCGAGCTGGAGGGCGGCGAACAGGTTGGCGCGTTCGGTGGTGCACCAGGCCAGTGCCTGAGCCGGGTCGGTCAGTGGCATCTCGGCGGCGGGGAAGTCCTTGGGCAGGAAGGGAAAACCGGGGAAGAGCAACTGGTCGGCGGTGGCCGAGACCTGGGCGTACCACTCCAGCAGCGCCCGCACGGCCTGCTCGCGGTCGGTGACTGGGTCCTCGGCTTCGGCGACCTCGGCGGCGTAGGCGCGCAACAGGTCGTGCAGGTGATAACGCTTGGGGCCCAAGGGTTCGACCAGGTGGACCTCGGCGAGTTCGTCGAGCAGCCGGTGTGCGGTGGCCAGGTCGAGCGTGGCCAGTGTGGCGGCCGCGGGCACGCTGATCTCCGGGCCCGGGTGCAGGCCGAGGCGGCGGAACAGGTGGGCCTGCTCGGCGGTGAGCTGGCGGTAGGACCAGTCGAACACGGTGCGCACCCCGCTCTGTTGATCACGCCGGATCTCCTCGATCGCCGTGTCCAGGTCGCCCCGGCGGCGGACCCGGCCGGCCGCCACCCGCAGCGCCAGCGGCAACCGCGCGCACACCCGCACGAGATCCGCGATCCCTTGCGGCGCAACCGGACCGAGTAGGCGCCCGGCCAGTTCGGTGGCCTCCGCGGTGGAGGGCAGATCGAGGGTGACCGGCACCGCGGCCTCGCCGATGACCAGGTCGGACAGCCCGGCCCGGCTGGTCACCAGCACCAGGCAGCCGGGCGCACCGGGCAGCAGCGGCCGGACCTGGTCCGCGCCGGCCGCGTTGTCCAGCACGAGCAGCACCCGACGCCCGGCCAGCAACGATCGGTACAGCGCGGTCTGGGTGTCCAGCTCGGCCGGGATGCGTGCCTCCGGCAGCCCCAGTGCGCCCAGGAACCAGCCGAGCACTTGCCGGGGGTCCAGTGGCGAGCTGGGTCCGTGACCCCGGAGATTGGCGAACAGGGTGCCGTCCGGGAACTGTGGCTGCACGCGGTGTGCCCAGTGCACGGCCAGGGTGGTCTTGCCGACCCCCGCGGTGCCGTCCAGCACGGCGATCACGGTGGCCGCGGCCGGGCCGGACAGCAGCGCGTCGAGCGTGGCCAGGGGTCCGGTGCGGCCGGTGAAATCCCGCACCGAGGGTGGCAGCTGGCGGGGGACGGGCAGCTCGGCGGCGGGGCCGAGCACCACCTGGTTGATGGTGCCCGCCTGCACGACATGGCCGCCCACCCGGCCACTGACCTCGTTCGACCCCACCCTGGCAGTGTGTTCCCGGACCTGGTGGCCCGAGTCCGGGAACACCCGGTTGGCTCAGCGAATTCCTCCGTTTCCGCACGCCGGACAGTCCGGCCGGCGCCGCCGCGGACCGGGCAACGCCAGGTGCTCCAGCGTGACCAGGTTCAGCGCGTACCGCCGGTTCACCGGCAGCGCGGGCACCCCGGTGAGCAGGCTCAGCGCGGCATGCGCGACGAACTGCCCGGCCAGCCCCGCCGAGACCGCGTTGGCCGCGTGCACCGCGGCGCCGACCGGCAGCGGTGTCCACGGGTGGGTGGCATCGCGGCAGCGGCGGGCGGTCAGGGCACAGTCGTGGCAGGGCCCGCCGTCCGGTCGGTAGACGCCGAAGCTGACCTGGGGGCCGTGGTAGCCGCCGTGCGCCCAGGCGGTGCCGGTGGCCAGGCAGGCCCGGTTGGCCCAGGAGCGGATCTCGGCCGGTTCGTCAGCGGCCAGCACCAGCACCTCGGCCCGGCCTGCCAGTGCACGCAGGGCGGCCGGGCCGTCGACGCGGGTGCGCTCGCCGGTCACCGTGATGTCGGAGTTGTGCGCCCGCAACCGGGTCAGCGCGACGTCGAGCTTGGGATGCCCGATGTCCGCCTCGGTGTAGAGCGCCTGCCGGTTCAGGTTGGACAACTCCACCACGTCCGGTTCCACGCAGTGCAGGTGGCCGACCCCGGAACTGACCAGGGCCAGCGCCGCCGTGCAGCCCACCCCGCCCAGTCCGACCAGCACCACCCGGGACTGCCGCAACCGCAACTGCGCGTCCCAGGCCGAGAGCCGCGGGGTGAGGTCCATCCACCGGAACAACGCCCGCCCCCGCCCATAGCGCTCCCGCTCCTGCTCGGTGAGCCCGTTCGGCACCGACTCGTCGGCCTCCTCCAGGTGCCCGGCCGTGGCGAGCTGCCGGATCGCCAGCCGCACATCCGCCGCGGTCCGGTGTGGACACTGCCGCACCACCTCCGCGACCACCTCGTCCATCGTCCGTCCCCCGTCCATGGCCGTCAGCAACGTCCACACCGAACCGTCCGGATCGGGCAGTTCGGCCGCGATCCCGGCCACCGCGCCGCCAATGCGCACCAGGCCGTCGGCGCGGCGGACCGGCCGGTGCTCGCTTTTCACCCGCGGTCGCAGCACGGGTTCCCCTTTCCCGGTCAACCCTGCTCGTCCCAGTCGCAGAAGATCTTCTTGGTGATCCGGCGGATCTCCACCATGGCCGCACCCACCTCCTCGTGTGATCGAGGCAAGGTTCTCCCGCGGGTGCGGACACCACTCCGGACAAGATCCAGGACAGCCTGGCAAAACACCTGGTCAGGACGGCAAAATTCGATCCAGTTCGGCCACTTCCGCGGCCACCTGGCTGGCCACCGGCCAGCGGAGCATGGTGAAGATCCTCAGCGCCTTCCGCAGGTGGTCCCGGCCCTCTTCGAGCTTGTCCAGCCGCACCAGGGACCGGCCCAGCCCGAGTGAGGCATCGGCGGTCACCGAGGGCGTGCCGATCTCCTGGCTGATTTCCAGGGAGCGCTGGCACAGCGAGCGGGCCTGCTCGACCTGGCCCTCGGCGAGCCGGACCGCGCCGAGCCGGAACAGGGTCACCGCCGCGCCTAGTGGGTTGCGCATCCGGCGGTAGAGCGCCAAGGCCTGGGTGAGGTCCCTGGCGGCCTGGACCGGGTCGCCGGTCAGCGAGCGCAGCTGCCCGAAGGTGGCGAGCGCGTTGGCCTCGCCGAGCCGATCGCCGAGAGCGCGGGTCTGCGCCAGCGACCGGGAGATGTCTTGCGCCGCCTCGGCGTACTCGGCGGTCGCGATCCGGTAGAGCGCGAGGTGGATGAGGGCGTTGGCCTCGCCGTGCTCGTCGTGCAGGGCGCGGTAGCAGGTGAGTGCCTCGGCCAGGTCGAAGCGCGCACCGGTGAAGTCGCCGCACAGACCGCGGATCAACCCGGCGTCGCGCAGGGTGTTGGCCTGGCCGAGGATGTTGCCCAGCCGCCGGTAGAGGGTGAGCGCGTCGCGGAGGTTGCCGCCCGCGCAGCAGTAGTCGGCGGCCAGGAAACGCAGGAAACCCAGGTCGTTCATGGCGTGTGCCTGGCCCAGTTCGTTGCCGATCCGGCGGTAGTGCGCGGCTGCCTCGACGAGGTTGGTGTTGGCGGCCGGGATATCGCAGAGCAGGGTCTGCACCACGCCCAGTTCGTTGAGCGTGCCTGCCTGCCCGGCCAGGTCGTCCAGTTCCCGGTACAGCTCCAGGGCCTGGGCGAGGTGGCCCGTGGCGGCGAGGTTGTCCCCGTCCAGGCGGGCGACGTTGCCCAGGATGCTGAGCGCGTTGGCCTCGCCGCGCCGGTCGCCGACGTGCCGGGCCACGGCCAGCGCGGTCTGGTTGAGCACCGAGGACTGCTGCCAGTTGCCGCGGCGGCGCAGGTACGGGTGCAGGGCGGTGGCCAGCGCGGTGATCAGTCCGGCGTGTTCTGGTGGCACGGGGGTGAGCACGCAGGCGGCCAGGTTGCAACGCTCACTGTCCAGCCAGGACAACGCGTTGGCGCCGGTGATGGTGGGACTGTGCGCTGGTGGCCGCGCGGGTTCGGCGGCCTCGGTGACCGGGGCGGCGAGCAGGATCTGCGCGGTGGCGGCGATGGTGGTGTGCAGGTAGTAGCTCAGCAGCCGGCCCAGGGCCTCCCGCCGTTGTTGCCGCCGGTCCGGCGGGGAGAGCATCCGGGCGTACTCCTGCAACAGATCGTGCAGGCCGTAGCGGCCGGGCGCGGTCTCGGTGAGCAGGTGGTCGTCGTAGAGGTCCTCCAGGCCCTGACTGGCGGTGGCCAGGTCGGTCCCGGCCAGCGCGGCCGCGCCGTAGGCGTCGATCTCGGTGCCGGGGTGCTCGCCGAGTTGCTGGAACAGGCGTTGCCGGTCCGCGGACAGGCCCTGGTAGGACAGCTCGAAGGCGGCGGTGATGCACAGCTTCTCCGCGCGGATCTCGCTGAGCCGGTGCTGTTTGCAGGCCAGCAGGTCCACCAGGTGCCGCACGGTCCAGCGCGGGTGGTGCCGCAGCCGCCCGGCGGCCAGCCGGATCGCCAGGGGCAGGAAATCGCAGCGTGCCACCAGATCGGCGACGTCCGCCGCGGCCGCGCGGTGCTGCTCTCCGGCCAGGGTGAGGAACAGTTCGGCGGCGTCGGCTGGCGGCATCTTGGCCAGTTCCAGTGACCGCAGGTGTTCCAGCGCGCCCAGCCGGCGCCGGCTGGTGATCAGCACGAAACAGCCGGGGCCCTCCGGCAGGGCGGGTTCACGTGGTCGTTGCAACACCTCGATCTGAGGGGTTGCAACGACCATGTCGTTTTCGGAGGACCTTCACCAGCACCGTGACACGCTGCTGAGGATGATCGACGCTGGCGTGCCAGTGG